>SKSH01000186.1 GCA_007118075.1 Halobacteriales archaeon | reverse complement strand
AAGGGGACCCCGACGATCCTCGACGACCGGTGTGAGGAACACGGGTTCCATGAGGTACGGATGCTCGCCGGTCGAGGTACCTTCACCCATGGCTGCCCACAGTGTGTCGCAGATGCGGCTGGCGAGCTCGACCGCATCGGAGCGTGTCCCGACTGCGGTGAGGAACATGGCGGTGAACTCGCCGTGAAACAGCTCCAGAGCGGATCTCGTCTGGTTGGATGCACACGATATCCCGACTGTCGGACCTCGTACCCGCTCCCACGCCATGGCGAGATCGAGGTCGAACATGATGACATCTGCGAACGCCACGGGCTCCCTGGGATCGTGATCCACAATGGGGACGATCCTTGGGAGCTTGGCTGTCCGATCTGCAATTACGAATCGTTCACTGACGACGGGGTCGATGAGGACTCGCTCGAATCGATCGACGGGATCGGCCCAGCGACGGCCAAGAAGCTCGTCGATGCAGGGATCGAGGATCCAGACGCCCTCCAGTCGGCAACTGCAGGTGATCTTGCTGAGAGCATCGATGGTGTCAGCGAGGATCGCATCCGACAGTGGCAGGCCAAGGTTTGAACCTCGCAAGTCGACACTACTTTAGCTGATTACGATGCAGCGACGGGTATGAGCGGGCCGTGGACGGAGTGGTCGCACGTGTTGAAGGTCGATCCTGACAAACCGTTACCGGACGGAGTCACCTATGAGGACATCCGAGATTCCGGGACCGATGCGGTGATGCTCGGCGGGACGACGGGAGTCACCGCCGAGAAGATGGCTCGAGTCATCCATGCCTGTGCCGATCTCGGTCTTCCGATCTACCAGGAGCCCTCGAACCCAGAGGCGGTCGTCGTCGATCCTGAGCTTGATGGGTATCTCGTCCCGATCGTCCTCAACGCCGGTGATGTGTTCTGGGTGACCGGGGCACACAAGACGTGGCTCTCAGGTGGTGGAAAGATCGAATGGGATCTGACCACCACGGAGGCCTACATCGTGCTCAATCCAGACTCGAGCGTGGCAAAGTACACCGAAGCTGACTGTGATCTCACCATCGAAGAGGTCGAGGCCTATGCGATGGTCGCCGAGCGACTCCTCGGTCAGAAGATCATCTACATCGAGTACAGTGGAACCCTCGGTGATCCCGAACTCGTCGGTGCCGGACGCGATGCTTTGGCTGAAGCCACCCTTTTCTACGGTGGGGGGATCCGAACCTACGATGATGCCCGGCGGATGGCCGAATGCGCCGATGTGATTGTCGTCGGAGACCTCCTCCACGATGCTGGGATCGACGCCGTTGCTGAGACGGTACGTGGTGCTCATGACGCATAGACGACTTCGAAACGGCGCATTTTAGGCCGACGGACCAGTCCGTCGGGACATGGAGCAGCGGACCCCAGTAGCCGAAGTCGAACCAGATGAGCAGGTCAGGGTCGCCGGGTGGGTCCACGAGATCCGTGACCTCGGCGGCATCGCATTCGTCATCCTCCGCGATCGGACCGGCCGCCTCCAGGTGACGGTCTCTGAGGATGAACTCCCAACGGAGACGGTGGAGATGGTCGCCGAGATGACCAGGGAGAGCGTGATTGCCGTCATCGGGACAGCTCGCCCCGAAGATCGTGCACCAGGGGGGATCGAACTCATCCCGGATACGATCGAGCTCGTCGCCAAAGCCGATCCTGGGCTACCCCTTGATCCCTCTGGAAAAGTGGATGCCGAGTTACCCACACGACTCGATAACCGGACGCTTGACCTACGTAAACCCGACGTCCAGGCGATTTTCTCGATCAGATCGACCGTCTTGCAGGCGGTCCGGGACGCCTTCCGAGCAGCCGATTGCACGGAGATCACGACCCCGAAGATCGTCGCCACCGGGACCGAGGGAGGGACCGAACTCTTCCCGATCAGCTACTTCGGTCGGGAGGCATTCATGAACCAGTCGCCGCAGCTGTTCAAGCAGTTGATCGCCGGTTCGAATGTCGAGCGCGTGTTCGAGATCGGGCCGATCTTCCGTGCCGAGGAGCACAATACCCCGAGACACCTCAATGAGGCAACCTCGATCGATTTCGAGGGGGCGTTCTGTGAGGCAAGTGATGCCATGGACATGGCTGAATCGGTCGTCACAGCTGCGTATGAACGTGTATCAGAGGAATGTCAGGCTGAGCTCGAGGTGCTCGGCCTCACCGATGGATTCGAGCTTCCATCTGGGGGATTCGAGCGTATCACCTACGAGGAGGCACTCGACCGTCTCAACGCGAGCGGTGCCCTGGATGAATCTCTTGTGTGGGGTGACGACCTCTCGACCGAGGCTGAACGGGCACTCGGGGAACTGATGGGTGCACATTATTTCATCACCGAATGGCCAGCTGAGGTCAAGCCGTTTTACATCAAGAACTTCGACGATGATCCGACCACGTCGACTGGGTTCGACCTCATGCATCCGGCGATGGAGCTCTCCTCGGGCGGTCAACGTGAGCACCGATACGAACGACTCGTCGAAGGATTCGAACAGCAGGGCCTCGATCCTGATGCCTTCGCATATTACACGGAGATGTTCAGATACGGGATGCCTCCACATGCTGGGTTCGGACTCGGTGGTGAGCGCCTCGTGATGACCATGCTGGATCTCGATAACATCCGTGAGGCGGTGTTGTTCCCCAGAGATCGCCAGCGGCTCTCGCCGTAACTGCGCCAGCCGTCGATCACCATCATGTCCCGTACCGGGCGTGCATTCGCACCAGGGCACTTGACCGCATTCTTCAGTGTCCACTATGATGACGATCCCCGTCGAGCTGGATCGCGCGGTGCCGGGGTGACCATCGCAGACGGGGTGACGGTCACGGTCAACGAAGGCGACGGACGGACGCTCAACGGGGTTTCGACCGAGATCGAGGCAGTCGACCGGGTGGTAGCAGCACTAGATGTACCGGCCGGTGTGACCATCGAGACCGACCTCCCCCTTGGGATGGGATTTGGTGTCTCTGGGGCAGCGGCACTTGCGACAGCATTGGCGGCAGATCACCATTTCAATCTCGATCGACCAGAAGACGTGCTCGTTGAACTCGCCCATATTGCCGACGTCGAGGCAGGCACCGGTCTCGGAGATGTGATAGCACAGGCTCACGGTGGGGTACCGGTCAGGGTCGAACCAGGGGTCCCGCCGTATGGTTGCATCGAACCCGTCCCTGGTTCAGGGCGGGTCGAGTACCTCCCACTTGGGACACTGTCGACGCCAGCGATTCTTTCTGGTAATACGAACGCACTCACCGAGATCGGTGATACTTGTGTCAGCGCGCTTCGTGCGGATCCAACTCTACCCCATTTGGCAGAGCTTGGGCGGAGGTTCGCAGATGAAGCCGGCTTCCTCGATGCGGAACTGAGGGAGCTTCTAGAGGCGGTGGTTGCGGTAGGTGGTGATGCTTGTATGGGGATGCTCGGTCGCACCGTTTTCGCGTTCGGTGATGGACTCTCGCGTGCTGGCTTCGAACCGACGGTCACGCAGGTTAGCGAGACGGGGGCACACGTCATCGATTCGGAGTGATTTAGTTTGAACCGAACCCCTACTCTGCCATGGGAGACGACATACCCGACGATCATCCGCGTGCCGCTTCGTTGCGGGCTCGTGACCGTTTGGTCGCGGGGGTCGAGGCCGGGCTCACCAGCCAACAGGGATTGATCGCTCAGGGTCGTGGTGAGGCGTTCGACTATTTACTCGGTGAACGGACGATCGACTCAGCAGCACTGGCGGCAGAGGCAGCTGCCGCCACGATGTTACTCGCCGACCATCCGGTCATTTCGGTGAACGGGAACGTTGCTGCATTGGCTCCTGAAGCAACCGTCGAACTCGCACGTGCGGTCAACGCGCCGATCGAGGTGAATCTCTTTCATCGAAGCGAAGAGCGGGTGGAACTGATCACCGAGTATCTGCGAGAACACGGTGCACCTACCGTACTTGGAGTGGGTGCTGACGAGACGATCCCTGGTCTCTCACACGATCGCTCCAAGGTCCATTCAGCTGGTATCTTCAATGCTGACGTGGTCCTCATCCCCCTGGAGGATGGCGATCGAGCCGAGACGCTTGGTGCGATGGGGAAGACGGAGATCGTGATTGATCTGAATCCGCTCTCACGGTCTAGCGTGGCGGCTTCGATCCCGATCTGTGATAACCTGCTTCGGGCGTTTCCGCGGATGATAGAGGCCACCGATCGAATGGCTGAGGCTGCTCCCGACGAGCTCGGAGCGATCATCGAGGCGTTCGATGCTGATCATGCCCGTGATGCGGCGATTCAGGCGATTCGAAGTGGCGATATAGCTGGTATCAGTGACTAACTACCGTTGATCGACAACACGGTCGAACCCTTGAAGTAGTCAGTGTTATAACTGGCTACTATGACGGAATTTGACTCCTTCAGCGAGGTCGGTGAAGCAGAGGTCACCAGAGCGATCGGCCAGGCATGGACCGATGAATTCATGGATTTCTCAGACAGCGACGTCATCATCATCGGCGGTGGTCCCTCGGGCCTGATGGCTTCGAAGGAGCTCTCTGAGCGAGGGGTGAAGACGATGGTCGTCGAGAAGAACAACTACCTCGGTGGTGGTTTCTGGCTCGGTGGTTTCTTGATGAACAAGGTCACCGTCAGGAGCCCGGCCGAGCACGTCCTGGACGACCTGGAGGTAGATTACGCCCCGGCGAGTGACACGGAGGGCCTCTACGTTGCAAACGGTCCAGAGGCATGCAGTGGGCTCATCAAGGCGGCTTGTGATGCAGGGGCGAAGATGCAGAACATGACTGAGTTCACCGATATCGTCATCCGTGAGGATCATCGCGTCGGGGGGATCGTCATGAACTGGACACCGGTGCATGCACTGCCTCGTGAGATCACGTGCGTCGATCCGATCGCGGTCGAATCCAAGCTCGTCGTCGATGCGACTGGCCATGATGCGATGGCTATCAAGAAGCTCCACGAGCGAGGGGTACTCCAAGCACCGGGCATCGGTGATGCCGCTGCTCGGTCGACCGGAATGGATCAGACTGGTGACGACCAATACGGAGCCCCTGGCCACGATTCACCCGGTCACGACTCGATGTGGGTCGGCAAGAGCGAGGATGCGGTTGTTGAGCACACAGGTATCGCTCACAACGGCCTCATCGTCACCGGCATGGCGGTTGCAACGACCTACGGACTCCCTCGAATGGGCCCGACGTTCGGGGCGATGTTACTCTCTGGTAAGCGAGCGGCACAGGTTGCCCTGGACGAACTCGGTGTCGAGGCGCCCGAGGTCGAACTTACCAGCCGAGCGACTCCAGCGGACGACTGAGTCGATGTCTCACGTGGATTCAGCCCCGATCTCACCCCCGATACCCGGTCGTACAACCCAGCGGAGCACTCCGACTGATGGGCGGTCTTGCAGTGAACTCGGTGCCTGTCGGCGAGGATCGTCTCCGTGGGTCCGAATCCTCAATCGTTCCTGCGGCCTACGCGACCGAAGGCGAACATCGTCATCGGGAGCCACTGGTTCGAAGCAGGGGTGAGATGGTTGCTCACCATCTCATCGAAGAATGTGAGGCCGGTCCCTCCGAGGGTCCGGTGCGCGGCGGTTGCAAGGTACAATCGACCGAGGACGATTCCTGCCTCTAACTGGGCCAATCGGTAGCCGCGGTTGCCGAACCGGGAGACAATCGTGTCCACATCAGCCATGAGGTAGACGTTCACGTGAGCCGCCCCTGCCCACGGTTGATTCAGTGCCAACCGTTCCTGTATCGATGAATCGGTGTCGCCCAGCCGTTCGAGTGTGTCGCTGGTAGTATCATACCGGTACCGACCGTCGGGTACCCCTGAGACACCAGTTACGAGTACATGGGCAGTGAGAAACTGGAACCCGTCTGCTTCCCCATCACACCAGTCGGCTGGTACCCCTCGTGTCGCCCGGTTGAGGATCGTCCCGAGCTGTCGGCGGGTTGGACCCTGGTCGTCGAATTGTCGCTTTGACCCTCGTCGCTCGATGGTCTGAAGCAAGGGTCGCTTGCTGGCTGTTGCTTCGTCCACCGGATCGAGCTCGACACGGTCTTCGCTTTCAGATTGCGTTGCCATGATCGATCCTATCTGCTGACATCGAGAACGAAATGCGGCCACCTCGTCAGGACGCTCGATCCGGCTCTGCCTCCACGCATCTACGATCAGCGGATGTCTCTTGGGATTCGGGGAGATTGGCGCTGTCGCTGGATCAATTGTCTCGATCTCGATCGGATCGGGGATCGAGTCATCGTCGCCGAGATTAACGAGTGCGATGGGTGCCTCTTCGATCGGTGCAATCCCGATAAGCTCAGCAACGCGATCGTCGACGAACGCGCTTACCACGTCTGTTCGGTGACCCGAACCGTGTGCAGCAGCAAGGAGATTCGCGATGACCGTTCCACCATCCCAGAAGGCATGTCGATAGGTACGGTCACCATACTTCCAGGCATTACACCACCAGGTCGAAGTCAGTACCACTGTCACTGGTGCGTCTTCGTTGCCATTGTCCGTGGCCTCACAGAGGACACCGCGGTGATCATCTGCCCGAAGGCGTCCGAGGGAGAACTTCGTCGGGTCGAAGTGATAGACACCTGGGTCGATGCCATCAACATCGCCGATGACGAGGTAGAGCTCGATATGATGGAGGTTCCCCGTACAGGAGGCGGCACGGAACCTGACCTGTTCACCCTGGTAGGTGGTCTCCTGGGTGATCCCTCCCGCCAGATAGCAGATGGTTGCGATGTCCGTCAGATCGATTCCGGTCGACGAGTGTGGCGGTTCAGCCCGCGATGTGGCGATCGCTTCGAGGGCGGGGATCTCAGGTGGGTCGATCTCCGGTAGTGGATACACCTCGAGCGATTCATAGGATTTGAACGGTCGTGGCCGGTTGCGTTCTTGACGCTGATGGCCAGATGAACGCCCACCCGGCGTTTGATTGGTCCGTTCGTGGTATTCCCTCGCATCGACCATACGCTCGACCACGGTGGCCGTCACTAAAGCATCAGGGACCGCAATGTGTTTTGGTGGGGGACCTGAGATACGTTCATGGTCGACCGGGTGACCCTCTATCGGACACCGAGGGTGGTCGTCGATGCCAATGCACTCGGTTCCTGGCTCGAGCATCGGGTTGGGGTCACCGTCACGGTCGAGGATCGGTTCCTCGATCGATTCACCGATGACACGGAGCTGGCGACCGGGTTTGCGAAAAGCCGTGTCCTTTCACCATACCAGCGTGAGACCGGGAACACCATGCACGGCATCGTCCGATACGAGGAGCGTGTCCTCTCAGATCCCGATCGTGGTGGTGGAGTCCTTTACGATGGGTTCCAACTCCAGCAGTTGCTTCGCGAACGCCTCACACCCGAGACGCGAACCCTCGACCACCTCCACATTATCCTGCTCGATCGTGCCATCGGCACCTGGGGTTCGCATGATGGGCGATGGCACAAACGAATCAATGTGCTTGGACAACCCGCATTGCTCTCTGTCCCTGGTCTGTATGAAGCACCGGCGAAACCAGAGACGTACTACCACATGAAGCAGTCTCATGCGATGATGGCTGGAGGGACTCCACCACGTGAGGTCCTCGAGGCAGCCGTCGAGGAAGACTTTCTGTTGAAGGATGATCCTCGAACCACCGATGCGCTTCGAGGCTACGTGTTACAGGCGTACCACTACCTCGAAACCGGCGATGCCTTCTGTGACGATCCAGGGTGCATGCTGTCAAACGCCCATTACCATGAAGATCTCATCCATGCGCAGCTCGAAGAGCCAGCGCTCTGTGACAGACACGGGTCGATCTATGACTGATGTATCGGTTTGGTCCCAACGACCACTCGAAAGAGCCCATCTGCACTGTCATAGAGGACAATCCTATCTGCCCGTTGCTCGACAGCGTGTTGCGCAGCCTGCATCCGTTCGTCTAAGACCGTGAGCAGATTTCGGTCGAATCGCCCAGCATTCGGCGTCGTCAGCCGTAGACCGATTCGAAGTAGTGGATTGCCAAGTGCACCGGCGAGTCCACGCATCGGACCGAGGTTGAGCATCGCCAGACAACCACCTGGTGCCAGCGTCGACCACCAGGCATCGACCACCTGTTCGGGATCCTCAAAGAGGGTCACCACGAAGGTGGCCAACACGGCATCGATCTCGCCGCCGATTGGCGGTCGGCTGCCATCACCGAGTACCAGCTCCGAAGCGGGGTCTACCCTGGCAGCTCGCTTGAGCATCTCAGGGGCGATATCGACCCCAACGAGCCGTCCGTCCTGGCCGATGTACTCTGTGAGATACGGGAAGTTGACCCCTGGTCCACAGCCCATATCGACGACCGTGGCACCTGTATCGAGTTCCATCTCTTCGATCGTGAGTCGTCGAAGCCGGCCGACTCCAGGCGCATGACGTACCGCGTTCGCATAGAGATTCGCCCAACGATCGTAGAATCCGGCGACCACATCAGCAGGATCAGATTTCACCATCTCGATCACTCGAGGGCTTCTTCGACGAGGGCTACGACCGCCTCGGGATCTGATCCGAGGAGGTAGACATTTGCCTCGATACCCGGGCCATCCTCGTGGTAGATAACATCGAGCGATTGGGAACTGCGCACCACCCTCTCAACCTCGTCGAGTAGGTCGTGGGCCGGTTCGATCTGTGCGGTCCGGTACCCAGCTGCCTCGAGTCGATACATCAGATCCTGCTCGAATGCGAGGTTCAATGCAGCCCTCGCCTCGCTTCCGGCACGCATGGCTGCGAGGACGACCGTCGCGACATGTTCGCTCACGCCGAACTCGGGCTCGGCTGGGACGGTTGCTCGTCCCTTGATCTCGACGATCCGTCCCGGAACCCCGGCTACTTCGTCGATGGTGGTTGCCTCCTCGCGGGCGAAGACGAGATTCGATCCGACCTGTGGAATCACCGCTGCGAAGCCACCGAGACGTTCGAGCCGTTGCAACGAGATCCTGAGCGAGTCGAGAATCTGTGCCCGTTCTCGGAGACGTCCCCCCGGATCGTGGATTTCCCCGGCGATTGGCTCGTCTGCGAGTGACGGGACGGCCTCTCGATGGAGTTCGGCGAGCAGGTCACCATGTTCGAGCTCGCGGATGAGTACCTCGGTCTCGACAAGTGCCTGTACCGGGGACATACTCCCATCGGCGAGCCCCTTCGCACATCGATCGACGAGCTCGCCGACGCTACCGTGCTCCTCGACACGCGGGTCTCGATCGATCTGTCCGGCTGCGTACTTCGAGATGGCGCTCTGCGTGATCCCCAGCACCTCCGCGACCTCGCTCTGGTTGAGCCCCTCTTCGGTGAGTGCCTCGGCCAGCATCGACCGATAGGTGGGCAAGAACCGTTCGACGACGACCTCCTCGATGAACTTCATCCTGACTATGCCTGCTGTTCACACCGAGATGGCAAAATGGATTCCCCTCTGCTCTCGGGTCGACGATACTCAGCCCAGCTGGTCGCCACCGAACTCTTCGTCCTTCTCGATCCGTGAAGCTTGAGGTCCCTGTTGATCCTGGTACTTCGAACCACGGTCGCTTCCGTAGGGTCGCTCTGCCGGCGATGACAGCTCTGTGAAGGTCAGCTGACTGACGCGCATGCCCGGTCTGAGCGAGACTGGTGCCGTCCCGAGATTGGAGAGTTCGAGGGTGATCTGGCCACGATACCCTGGATCACATAACCCAGCAGTGTTCGACAAGAACACGCCACCACGGCCACCAATGAAGTTCTCGATAGTTCGGCCCTGAGGTTGGACCTCAAGGTCATACGTCGGTTCGACCCGATTGGTTGCTTCGACAGAGACGACTTTATCGAATCGAACCTCATTGTTGAGCAGTTGGTTGAGCCGTGTGGTGTCGGCTCCAGCCTCTCTATAAGCATCGCGGATACGTCGGAGCGTATCACGCTTGACCGAGTCGTATTCTTTGTTTTCCAGTTTTGCGATACTGGACTTGGATGAATACCCCATGTGCTCGGCTGCCTCGGCCATGGTTAGCCCAACCGTGTCTCGATACTGCTTGAGCAGTCCTGAGGGCACCGGGAGGTATTGCCCTCGTTTGTGGGCGGATTTCTGGATGTCGACACTCCACATGGTGCAGGTATTGTACGTGTCGCTCATCTCGATGTATTGGCTTCGCTCACGACTGTATACGGTACTGAGGTAGCCAAGCCTCGTCGCAAGGTACTGGGTTCTGTCTGCGAGATCCTCATTGGACGTATGGAGGGTATCACGCTCCGATCTGCGATGCCCATCGCCATCGATGAGTCCCTGCAGTAACGCCGACAGGACCTCGTTGTTCCAGTTCCATGCCCGCCAAGGGATATTCTTCTCACTGCCGGTTCCGGCAAGTCGTCCAAACAGCTTCTCCCACAGTGCGGAGCTTACGGTCAAACGCTCGATTCTGCCCGAATCGCGACGGTACAGGCTCGTCTCGTAGCGGTCGAAGTAGGCTTCGACTCGATCGAGGTAGTCTTCGTTGGTGTTACTGAACTGGATTTGATTGCGTTTGCAAGAGCCTGCTGCGATATAGAAGCCAAGTACCCAACCAAATTCCGGTGACACATCCAAGTACCGAGGTAATTTTTCGTCGCTCTGCTTGAAGGCGACTTCGGTATCTGCGGGGGTATCCGTGGGGGTTACGCACGAAAGGGGCGCTGCCCCTCGTTCGCTGTACTGTCGTTGCGAGACAAGGGGAATATTATCTTGCCAGGTGACTTCACCGAACCCGTCGCTCGCATAGGCGATTACCTCGTCATCACCGCCAAATAGGTTGACAAGATCGATCGTCCGCTCCTCACCACGTGGATCCGGTAATGTCCCTGGTACCAGCACGAGTTCGCCCTCTGCCTCCTCGCTAGGGAGCCTGATGATACCCCCGTGTTCATCGATCGTGAAGAGATTATGATCTTTTGTAACTGTTACCTCACGACCCGATTGGAGGGTCACTCGGTAGATCCGTTTCGTCGGGTTTGTGATGTAATCCGTCACTGGGAAGGTACGGACATCGAGGGTATGGGGATCGAACGCAACCGCACGTGCCGGTCGTTCTTCCTCGACGATATGTCCGATCGGATAGAAGCCAAAACCTTCCGTGGGAGTCCACAGGAACACCTGTTCGTCGTACGGTAGCGAGGCGTGGACAACAATGGCTAGCCGACCTAGCGACGATCGGCCCTCCACGTGTGCAATGAGATCGTCAGGGATCTCCACGCGTTCCTTGGTAGTGCCAAGGACGAAATCTCCCGGATGGAGGATGAATTTGTCCGTGTTGTAGTGCTCGACGTTCGTTCCCGAGTCGAGTGTT
>SKSH01000114.1 GCA_007118075.1 Halobacteriales archaeon | reverse complement strand
CGATGATGAGACGGAGGCGAAGGCGATCATTCAGAAGCTAGAGGGTGCTACCCTCGGTGGCTGACACTCGGTTTGCTTCATCACAGATGAACTCCATAGAACGGTCGAGTAGCGCGAGCTGTTCCTGATCTGGCCAGGCGTTACGGATGAAGTACTCATCAGTGAACGTCTGTAGTACGGTCGTTGAAGCTTCCTCAATCCGTAAGAGATGATGGTTACTAAGGTACGTGGCGAATGCTTCTGCCGTCGCCCCATGGACCGGTCCACGCCGTCGCCGAACGGCTGACGCAAGTGCCAGGTTATGGTCATGAATCGACTCCCAATCATCCTCGCGTGTGGCCGTCTCAAGCGGAAGTTCCACGGCTCGGTCAGGATCTGAAATATAGGCAGGGTCGACAGTCCCATCAGCATCGATCCAGGATGCGGGGTAGATGACTAGTACGGCACCATCAGGATCCTCACGTACCCTCGAACAAGCACCGAGTCGGTCGAGGATCTGGTCTCGCCGGGCCGTGATTGATTCTGTCCGATCGGGAGCTTCTCTAAGGGTGTTAGTCAGCTCCCTGAGCCGCGTTGCAGTCTGTTCATCAAGTTCCATCGAGTGCCTCGTTGGCCAAGTGATCTGCTCGTTCGTTTACCTCGCGAGGTATCGCTGAAATCGTCCACGCATCGAATCGGTCGAGTAGCTCCAGCGCTTGTACGCGCCGTTCACGAAGATGTGGTGCATCGACATTATACACCCCGGTGATCTGGCGGACCATCAATTCGCTATCGGCATGGATGGTGAGCTCGTCGAAACCAAGTCGGTCTGCCAACTCCAATCCTCGTATCAGGGCGGCATACTCAGCCTCGTTGTTGGTCGCTTCACCGATCCGATCACCACCCTCGTCGACGATCCCATCGGCATCGAGGATGACCCAACCGATCCCGGCCGGCCCCGGATTGCCCCTGGAGGCACCGTCGACGTAGAGGTACCCGTGACCTCCACGGTCCTCGAAAATCGAGAGGATATCGGCCGGTCGACTCCCCTGGATCACCACCGTATCATCGTAGCCGACCGCAATGGCCTCACCGAGTGTGGCACGCCAATGCTCGTGCTCGGTGTTGCCATCGGTGACCGAGGCACCGGCTGCCTCGAGCTTACGGCGTGCTTCTGATTGGTCGATATCGAGCACTGGCATGGGGTTACCCTCCAGTTTCAACGACCGGTAGATCTGTTTGTGTCCTCAGTTCGACCATAAAATCCTTACCAAGACTTTAAGTGCATCGGTTCTCCTACTACATAAACGCAATGACACGGCCCACTCGCCAGCGGGAGCGAACCACCGAAACGGAGGGGACCGAGGAACAAGAGGGAGTCCACGAATGTCCTGAATGTCATTCTGATAATCTTGTCAAAAGCACAGATCGAGGCGAACTTGTCTGTGACGATTGCGGGTTGGTCGTGCAGGATGAGAAGATCGATCCTGGGCCTGAGTGGCGTGCCTTTAATCACCAGGAGCGTCAGCAGAAGTCGCGTGTCGGGGCACCAACAACGAAGACGATGCACGACAAGGGGCTCACGACGACGATAGATTGGAACGACAAGGATGCCTACGGGCGGTCGATCTCATCGAAAAAGCGCAGTCAGATGCACCGGCTGCGAAAATGGCAAGAACGGATACGTACCAAGGATGCTGGTGAACGGAACCTCCAGTTCGCGCTGAGTGAGATCGACCGGATGGCGAGTGCGTTGGGCGTCCCTCGATCTGTCAGGGAGGTCGCCAGTGTCATCTACCGACGTGCATTGAAAGAAGACCTCATCCGTGGACGATCGATCGAAGGGGTCGCCACCGCATCACTGTATGCCGCCTGCCGCAAGGAGGGGATCCCCCGCAGTCTCGAGGAGATCTCCGAGGTATCTCGGGTCGAGCGCAAGGAGATCGGGCGAACCTACCGGTACATCTCACAGGAGCTTGCACTCGAGATGAGACCGGTTGATCCTAAGAAGTATGTCCCCCGCTTTTGTTCCGAACTCAGTCTCAGTGAAGAGGTTCAGTCCAAGGCGAACGAGATTATCGAGACGACCGCTGAAGAGGGACTCCTCTCAGGTAAATCCCCGACCGGGTATGCCGCTGCTGCCATCTACGCCGCCTCATTGCTTTGTAACGAGAAGAAGACCCAGCGTGAGGTCGCCGATGTCGCACAGGTGACCGAGGTCACGATCCGCAACCGGTATCAAGAGCAGATCGAGGCCATGGGTATCCACGGTTAATCCCGGAAAGCCTCAAGCACACTGCACGCAAAGCACCAAGTAGCCAATGCGCCTCGATGAGTTCCTCGAGGGCTTCGATCGGGACAAAGCGGCCGATCGACGCCGACTGGCCAAAGAGAAATCATACGGGATCACGGAGTACCTCGAGGATGTCGAGACACGGTTTTCTGCCACGATCGGCGATGGCACCTCGTTCGGGAGTACTGCCCCGGAGATATTCGTTGGTCGGTTCGGCTACCCGACGGTGAACGCGGGGATACTCTCTCCAGTCGGGCAAGAAGACGATGCAGCCGCGTTTCGCACCGATGGCGCATGGTACCGACAGGACTTGGGGATTCGAGATGTCGTCGAACGTCGAACCGGATTGCTCAACGCGCGAGAACAGGTGGAGGTGACCGTCGCCGATGCCTGGGATGGCGACATCGGGGTCCAACGAGAGGTCGCCATGGCCGCAGACCCGGTTGATGTCGAGGTCGATCTGGATGGGCTACCGGAGTTCACCATCGACATCGAGGGAGAGCGAGTACCCCCGATCGGTCCTCGAGCAGGCGTGAGATCGATGGCCCTCGGCGAGAATCCGAACATCCCACAGGTGGTGGAGAAGGCAGTCGATGATGACGATTGGCGGGCAGACGGTGCCATTACCTACCTCTACCGACGCGGACTCGACGTCTACGATATCAAGAGCATCCTCTCTGCAGGCACCCTCGGTCGTGCCAGTGAACGACGGCTGGTGCCGACTCGATGGTCGATCACCGCGGTCGATGATGCCATCGGGCGG
>SKSH01000157.1 GCA_007118075.1 Halobacteriales archaeon | reverse complement strand
TGCGACCGGTGACGAGACCGTCGCCCACGCCACCTCAGGTGACCTCACTGAACTCGGTTGGGAGGCACCGACGAGTAATCTCCCGGCAGCGTATCTGACCGGGCTGCTCGCCGGAAAACGGGCCATCGAGGCTGGTGTGGAAACAGCGGTTCTCGATATCGGTTTGCATTCGCCGACACCGGGCTCGAAGGTATTCGCCGTCCAGGAGGGTGCCATCGATGCAGGCCTCGATATCCCACACAACGACGCAGTGTTGCCCGAATGGGAGCGAAATCGTGGCGAACACATCGCCGCGTACGCCGAGGGACTCGATGATGACTATGGTGCTGGATTCGATCCTCGAGAGCTCCCAGCGCATTTCGACGAACTACGAGAACTGATCATGGAGGAGGATAACCTATGAGCGGTGATGAGTACAACGGCTGGGTACCGAAGACTCGACTGGGCCGGCTGGTCCAGGAGGGGGAGATTGAGACGATGGATCGGGCACTCCAGTCGGGACTCCCGTTCAAAGAGCCTGAAATCACCGATCAGCTCTTGCCGAACCTCGATGACGAGGTCCTCGATATCAACATGGTCCAACGGATGACCGATTCCGGTCGTCGGGTGAAGTTCAGGTGTGTCGTTGCGATCGGCAACCGAGATGGCTATGTCGGCTTCGCTGAGGGGCGTGATGATCAGGTCGGATCGGCGATCCAGAAGGCCATCGAGATTGCCAAGATGAACATCATCAAGGTCTCTCGTGGCTGTGGATCGTGGGAGTGTGGCTGTGGCCGTCCTCACACAGTCGCCCGCCGAACGATCGGAAAGGCGGGGAGTGTCGAGGTCGAACTATTGCCTGCGCCACGAGGCCTCGGTCTGGCCGGAGGGGAAACCGTCCGTCATATCCTCGAGCTCGCCGGCATCGAAGACATCTGGACTCGGAGTTCGGGGCAGACCCGGACGACAGTCAACTTTGCGAAAGCAACGTTCAAAGCGCTACAGGCAACGAACGAATCTAGAATTCCTCAGCATGCCCGAGCACAGCGTGAGGTGATCGAGTGATGCAGGCGATTGTCCAGCTTCGCGGTGAGGTCAACCTCAGTGGTGAGGTACGTGACACGCTTGAGATGCTCAACCTCGGCAAGGTGAACCATTGCACGTTCGTTCCTGAAACACCGAGTTACCGAGGGATGTTGACGAAGGTTACCGACATCGCCGCCATCGGAGAACCCAGCCCAGAGGCGGTAGCACTCGTCCTCTCACGCCGTGGAGAGCCGGTCGGTGGGGACCCCGGCATTGACGATGAGTGGGTCGCCGCGAATACCGACTACGATGACGTGACGTCCCTCGCCGCAGGACTCTGTGACGAGGAGCTCACCCTTTCTGATGCCGGGCTTGAACCGGTGTTGCGGTTACACCCACCACGTGGTGGCCACCGAGGTATCAAGCACCATCGGACGGATGGTGGCCAGCTCGGCCAACACAGCACCGAAGAGATAGACGAACTACTCCGACAGATGCGATAACCAATGACAGACAAGAAACGACGACAGCGTGGAACTCGCACGCATGGTGGCGGCAGCGGCAAGAAGCGCCGTGGTGCCGGTCATCGAGGCGGCCGCGGGAACGCTGGCCGTAGCAAGCACGAGATTCACGGGCAAGAACCACTGGGCAAGCATGGATTCACCAGGCCGGACGCGGTCATCAAGTCGGTCGCCACGGTCAACGTTGGCCAACTCGACCAAGACGTCCCAGATCTGCTGAACCGTGAACTCGCCACCGAGGGCGACGAGACGGTTGTGATCGATGCGCGATTGGCGCTCGATGTCGGTGACGAGGTCGATCGGGTGAAGGTGCTCGGTGGCGGACAGGTCCATCAGGCACTCGAGATCATTGCAGACGAGTTCTCATCCTCTGCGGAGGAGAAACTCGAAGCAGCTGGTGGCACGGCAACGATCGCTACTGACGACCAGACAGACTGACCACCCATGGGATGGAAACAGTCCGCGGAACCGGTGCTCTCACGGATGCCAGCAGTGGTTCGTCCGGAGGGGCACGTTCAGTTCCGCCGAAAGCTGATGTGGACGGGGATCATCCTCATCCTGTACTTCTTCCTGACGAACGTGACCCTCTGGGGACACGACGTCGGTGCTGGTGATGACCTCTTTGGACAATTCCGGACGATTTTGGCTGGTGAGCATGGCTCACTCATGCAGGTCGGTATCGGTCCGATCGTCACTGCCAGCATCGTCCTGCAGCTGCTGACTGGTGCCAATCTACTTGGGTTGGACACCAACGATCCTCGTGATCAGGTCCTCTATCAGGGACTGCAGAAGCTGCTTGTCATCATCGTCACGGCCATGACCGCGATTCCGTTGGTCTACGCGGGCCAGTTCATCCCGGCGGTCGATCAGATTCAGGCACTCGGCATGACCCTCGATCGTGGGAGTCTGCAACTGCTCATCTTTACCCAGATCTTCATCGGTGGTGTATTGATCCTCTACATGGACGAGATCGTCTCCAAATGGGGGATTGGGAGTGGGGTCGGGCTGTTCATCATCGCTGGTGTTAGCCAGCGACTCATGGGTGGCATCGTCAGTCCAGGAGCGGGCGATTTCGGTGGGATCATCCCGGCATGGGTCAACATCGGGCTTGGAAACATCGAGATCGGCTCTATCGTCGGCGGTGATGGGTTGAGTGAGCTCATCTTTGGACCGGGTCAGTTCCTCGCCGTAGTGACGACGGTCCTCATCTTCGCGATCGTTGTCTACGCCGAGAGTGTACGGGTCGAGATTCCGTTGAGTCACGCTCGAGTCAAGGGTGCCCGTGGACGGTTCCCGGTCAAACTCATCTACGCGAGCGTGCTGCCGATCATCCTTGTCAGAGCAGTCCAGGCGAACATCCAGTTCATGGGACGTCTGTTGGATGGGACCGGTCGGCTCCCGTCGTGGGCAGGTACCTACACGGACGGCCAACCGACCGGTGGTTTCTTCTACTACTTCGCGCCCGTTTACTCGCCGGAGGAGTGGCAATGGTGGGCGTATACACCTGTCGGGAATCCGGAGACGTGGCAGATACT
>SKSH01000022.1 GCA_007118075.1 Halobacteriales archaeon | reverse complement strand
TGTCAATCGGTACCTCCCGATCGAGCCGGCGACACTCGGAGCACTCGGGTACGATTTCGTCCTCGCAGGACACTTCCACGGTCATGCCATGGAACGGCTACCCGGTGGTGGCACCTTCATCTATCCCGGATCACCGGTCTCACACTCAAGGAGCGAGACGGGCAAGCGTACGTGCGTTCGCATCGATACGGACACGGGAGCGAGCGAGGTGATCGAGTTAAACACGCCATATCATGACGCGATTGACCTCTCTGTCACCCCACAGACTCAGGACGAGGTGGTCGAACGCCTCGAGTCGTGGATTGCCGAACGCCATGGAGATGATTGTTCCCTCTCGGTCGCTGTTAGCGGGTTCGTCGATGCCGACGAACGGATCTATAATGAACGTCTTCGACGGGTGGCAGAACCAATCGACCCGGAGATCACGGTTTCATCCATCGGGCATGTGCTCGACCACGAGCTTTACGAGCGGTTCGAGTCGACGCTCGACCAGAAACACATCGAAGCGTACGATCGAGCGACAATGGAGGGCATCAAAGACCACATCCAGGAGGCACTGGCCGCGTTGCTCGATCGTGGTGAGGTCCGGTGATGAATCTCGAAACAGTCCATATCGAACGCTACGGTCCACTGACGACATCGATTGATTTCGATCCGGGGATCAATGTGATCTACGGCCCCAACGAGTCCGGAAAAACCCTCCTGGTGGATGCCCTCCTCTGGATGCTTGTAGAAGACACCAGCGAGGATCGTATCGGTCAGCGGCCGTTCGGCTACGTCACCATCGACGAAGGTGCTGGGAGTTATCGCCTCGATGACGGCGAGACACTGCTGGATTGGTACAAGTCGAGCGTCGGCATCGAACTCTCGTCGGCGACGTTCCGTGACACGTTCGTCATCCGCAGCGCCGATGCGACACTGACCGATGAGGATCGCTACTATGATCGTGCGACGGATGTGGTCGCTGAATCGCTCGTTGCTGATATCCGACGACTCAGGTCGACGGTGGCAAAGCGGGGGCGGATCACGAGTGGCAGTGGCCGGCTGTGGAACCGTCAACGTGACGGTTACATCAAAGATCTCCGCGACCAGGCACGAACGCTTCGGGATCGGCTCCGGGAGTTCATCGATGAGCAACGCGATGTCGGAGTCCCAAAGACCAGGGCCGGGCTGCTCGAGGCGAGGCATGAGCAGTCACGACTTACGGAGGAGGCGGAGACACTCGAGGCAGCCAACGAACGATCACGCCTCGATGAGCTGGCAGCAACACGATCAACACTCGAGGCGATGGTTGACGAACGGGAGTCGATACCGGATGCTGAAGTGCTGAATGAGCTCAGGAATAGCGTGAAGGATGCCCTCAAGGTACGGTCAGAACTGTCACGTTTGGAACACCGACAAACCGAGGCGGCGAAGAGGGGCAGACGATTGTCCCTCGGCACCATCGCTGTCGCGCTTGTTGCGCTTGCGATCGGTGGCGTTGCGTTTGCCACCCTCGGCGTGTCTCTCGCATCACTCACCGGATTGGGACTTCTCATTTTACTCGCTGCAGCCATGCCAGCTGGGCTGGCAATCTACTATTCACGAGTTGTTGATGGGATCGAGGGATTGATCCGTCGTCTCGAAGAGCAGCGCGAGGTCGCCTTTGTCGAGGCGGCGAGGTGCGGATTCGAAGTGGATACGCTAGACGATCTAGCCGCGATGATCGAAGATCGAGTGCACCAGCGTCGGCATTTGGAGGGGGACATCTCCCGACTTCGTGGCCAGTTGGAAGCTGAGCTTTCGGTCTCCGGTGATTCCATCGACGAGTTGCTGGAACGGACGCAGGAAGAACTCACCAAGCAGCGATCTACTATCCCGACCGATGTGGCTAAGACATACGATGAGACCCGCCACATGGAGGTTTTGAATCGTCTGGAGGAGCTCGACGAACTCACCGCCTCGCTGGAAACGGAACTTGAAACCTACCGGGACCAGTTGAGGAGGCACTTTGAGAAGGTCAAGGGGATCGAGTTCGAGAAGATTGGCATCAATCCCCCAGAGACCGAGGTCGAAAGTCTCGATGGGCTGGATGTAGCCGTAGATCGGCTTTCGGCGTTGATCGCCCGGATCGAACGTGATGCCGATAATGCGAGGGCAGCGATGGCAGCACTCACAGAGCTTGAGGTGACAGAACGATCGGCCGTGGAGGAGCTCTTCTTTGGAACCGAGAGTAGGGTCAGCGAGTACTTTGCTAGGATCACCGACAGGCGATACCGCAGTGTCCACTACGATCCCGAAGCGGAGACCATCGAGGTCGAGCTCCAGGAGGGCACCCTACTCGCCCCAGAGCAGCTCAGTCAATCGACCTTCGATCAGCTTTATTTCGCGGTTCGACTCGCCTTCGCACAGGCACTGTTAGACGACGAGCCAGGGATATTCATCCTCGATGACGCGTTTCTCGCTGCCGATGCGGATCGCTTCAACAGACAGGCTACAGTACTATCCGACCTTGAAGCCGTTGATTGGCAGGTGCTATATTTTACTGCCAAACGACACGACCGTCAGCTACTCGAGGATAATTTCGGTGCCACGGTGCACGAACTTTCTCAGATTGAATCGAGTGCTGATTAGTATGGCCAGGATCCGGTGATCTTCATCCCGGTTGCGAGGTCCTCGTCCTCAAGCTGGTCGGCGATCGATTCCGGGGTGCGAGGTTCGATAGTCACGGCGTCATCAGCCAGTTGGACCGCTAGCTCTGCGAGGACGTACGTCTGTTCGCGTAGATCTCGAATGTCAAGCTTGTCAAGGGTGTCAGCCGCGGTGTGACCCCATCCTCGACCCTCGTTCCCGGTCTCGCTCATCACGTGATAGCCTGGAACCCCCCATTGCACGTACGGCCAGTGATCGCTATGTGGACCGAGCTGTGGTGATACCGATACGGGGTGGTCGGTTAGATTGGCGACCTCATGCACGGCCTCCTCGAGTGCATCGAATCCGTGGGTGTAGAACTTGAGCGTCCGTCCTCGGACGACCCCATCGTTGTTGATAATGGCCTTGATCGAGTCGTGATCTCGCTGTTGCGCATCGTACATTGACCCCACGAGGCCGACCTCCTCGGCGCCGTAGGCGATGAATCGAACCCTTGTGTCGAGGTCATCCTCACGTTTGGCGAGTGCCTTTGCTAGCTCGACAATGAGGGCGGTTCCGGCCCCATTGTCCCATGCCCCCTCGGCAATATCGTGGGCATCGACGTGACTGGTGAGGAGGATCTCCCGGTCGGTGTCTGGTCCGATTGTGGCGTGGACGTTATGACTGGTCGCCTGCTCGATTTCAGCCTCGACCGTGACGGTCACCTCGTCGCCTGACCACCGGCGATCGAGGCGTGCACCGACCTCCTTGGAGACACCAACCGCGGGAATGGCACCGATTGGTTCTTTCTCACTCCCGACGCTTCCCGTCGGTGGGAGACATCCTTCGATATGATTACGGAAGATGAACGCAGCGGCACCACTCTCGACGGCATAGTAGTACTTCTCCCGCCGGTGGATGAATCGATCGTACCAATCTGGGACGTTCGAGGCTGCCATGACCACCTTATCCTCGAGGTCACGTTTGAAATCCTCAGGGAGGCCATAGCCAACATCGACCAGTTCACCAGATCCTGATCCGGCTGGACTTCGCGGCAACGCAATGCATGCTTGTTCTGTCGAACCCGCCTCGATTCCGGCGTCACCACGTTCCCAGCCCTGTATCTCGAACGGATCGAGATGGGCATCGTTGGCGCCGACCGCCACAAGCGCGTCTCTCGTGGCCTCGGCACCGGCTAACTCGCCCTCACTGCCTGCCATCCGATCACCGATATCGACCAATGTTTCGAGGTGCTCCCAACCGATACGACTCGTGAAGGTCTCACTGATCCAGTCGGCCATGAACACAACCACACAAAGCAGTGCAATAAGGGTTCGAGAGACCGGCGAGTACAGCCGGTTTCGAAACAACTCGTTCAAAGGGGTAGGTGAGGTACCCTGAGCCAATCGTGATCGAGGAACCAACGGCAGATCGCCCAAGCGGTGACGGGCTGCTGGCGGCGATATCGGTGTACGACATCTTCCTCATTACTGCCGGATTGTGGTTCCTCGGGAAGTTCATCAGATATGCATTCCCACCGTTGTTCGAGGAGTTTTTTTTTTTTAATGATACGGCGACCACCGAGATCGGCCTTGCCTATTCTGGCTTCCTCTTGTTGTACGCCCTGATGCAATTCCCCTCGGGGGCGCTGGCCGACCGATTCGGGTCGGTACGGGTCATCACCGGAGGTGCGCTTCTCGCTGCGGTCGGTGCACTGATCATCCTCACGAAACCGACATTTCTCGTTTTGGCATTCGCGATGGTGATCGTCGGTGCCGGTACAGGAGCACACAAGACCGTCTCGGTTCGACTGCTTTCGAACATCTATCCCCGCCATCTCGGTCGGGCACTCGGTGTCTTTGACACGATTGGAACCATGGGCGGGGTCATTGCCCCGTTGCTCATCGCTGCGATCCTCTTTTTCGGAGTTCTTGGCTGGCCTGGATTTTTCGGAATCACTGGACTGGTGATCGCAGTGGCGGCGATCGAATTCTACCGTCGTGGGTCCGGTGAAAATGGCGTTGGTGATGATGCGTCGAACACCGACACGGTACTCCCGCTTCGATCATATCGTCGGACGTTTAGCCAGCCCTCAGTCCTTGCTTTCGCACTGCTCACGGTCCTGGTCGCCTTTGCCTACAATGGTCTCGTCTCATTCCTGCCGCTGTATCTCACCGTCGAAGGTGGTCTCTCTCCGGCCATCGCGAGTGCACTCTACAGTTTCTTGTTCATCGCAAGCGTCGTCCAGATTCTCTCCGGTGAGGCAGCTGATCGCTTCGGTGCACTCTCGACACTCACCATTGGCATCATCACCGCGATGGTCGGGATGGCAGGACTGCTCGGTGTGACCTATCTCGGTGGCGGCGAACTAACCTCGACACTCGGAGTCGTCTCGATCATTCTGGTAGTCTCTTTGATCGGGATTGGGGCACATGGATACCGACCTGCCCGTGATGTCTACATCGTCTCGATCGTCCCGGATGCCACCACTGGTGGAACCCTAGGGGTAATCAGGACGCTCTTGATGGGCTCAGCAGCGGTCGCTCCTGCGGTTGTCGGTGCGATTGGCGATTGGTTGAGCCTCTTTGAGGCATTCCTCTTGTTGACAGTGGTGGCTGGATTTGCAGCTGCCATCGCTTTGTTGCTCCTCGTGACGAACCGTTCGACAACTCAGTGACGGGTGAGACAGTAAGGAGGCGAAACATTCAGCAGTTGTGAGTCGTAGGAGCCAACACATGCCGAAGATCGCCTTCGTCTGTGTCGGGAACGCTGGTCGAAGCCAATTGGCAGCTGGATTGGCTGAACGTGAGCGAGACATCCGCCAGTTTGATGTGGAAATTCTCAGCGGGGGCATGGATCCGGGCGAGGTCATCTATGACTCGGTTCGGACCGCACTGCTGGAGATCGACGTTGATCTCGGTGATCGACGCCCTCGGCAGATTCAACCGGCGGATCTCATTGATGCGGATCACGTCATTAGTCTTGGTCCGAACGTTGATCCACTGCTCGATGATGCATTTTCAGGCGAGGTTCACACATGGGAAATCGATGCCAATGATCAGGGGTTACCAGCCGTTCGAAGCCAACGCGAAACTCTCTCCGAACACGTGTCTGCGTTGTTCGACGACCTCGAGGAAGATTCGGGATAGCGCATTGGTGTACTGATTGTTTCTTCCTGATGATGTTCTCTTGTGTAGCAACGGAGCAGTAGTTGGTACCACGAGGTTGATGCTCACCTTTGGTTTCGTTTTCGGGCTATGACCGTGGAATCCTCCTGTTGCTATAAGGGCGTCTGGCTGCTACCAACTACCATGTCAGATACGATGGATGGCGAGGCTGGTGGCTTCGCCGACAGGACCTCATCCGGTCGACGGGTGGTTGATTGGGTCATCACTGGATTGTTGATTGTTCTGGGTTTGGTGGTCAGCGCTGGTGGTGGGGTACTCGTCGGTGTTGCCGATCGTGAATTGTTCCATGAGCTCATCGAGGACGAGCCGATCGATTCGGATCTCATCACACATGCCGAACTCGGCGATCTGATCTTCGCCTTTGCGTGGTGGGGTGGGACCGGAACGGTCATTGCTGGGATCGCGCTCATCCTTGCAGGAGTCCTGTTCGGTATCGGGCGCCATCGAATCGACCAGCTCGAACCCGGTTCAGAGACACCGACATTCGTCGCTAACGCTCTCCTTGGTGGGGTTGTAACCGTCTTCCTTTCGGTAATCCCCTTCTCTGGAGCGCTCGGTGGTGGTATTGCCGGTTATCTTGAAACCGATGATGCATGGGAGGGCGCGCTCGTTGGAGGTACAGCCGCATTCTTCCCCCTCCTTCCCTTGTTGATCATCCTCTTGACGATTTTTATCGGTGTAATCGTTGAGGGTCTGGCGATCTTCGGGCTGTTCATGATTCTGGTAGGGTTCGTGAGCGGTGCCATATCGGTCGCCATCGGGGCTGTTGGTGGTGCAGCCGGTGCGTACCTCCGTGATCGCGACTGAACACCTTCCTCGAAGTAGTTGATGTGTGAGGATACGGTGGTCCCGAGCGCAGAATTTCTCTAATCGAATAGAGATTAGCTAAATGACTCGGTCTTTGAGCAGGTCTATCTCTTTCGCGTTGTAGACTATTTTGACGGTGTCTGATGTCGGGGTTGCCACACAGGTCAAACGGAGGTGTTCATCCTCTACCTCCTCATCAGAGAGACTCATACAGCGTTCCATCTCCACCTCCCCCTCAATGAGAATACCTGCACAGTTGATACATCCACCAGCTCGACAATAGTACGGCCACTTGTAACCGGCTGCTTCTGCGGCATCAAGGATGTACTCCCCCTCCTCAACCCCGAGAGTCCCGTATGACTCCCGGTCGAGATTCGCCGCTGCCGCCTTCTCGAAGAGATTGTCGTCATCCAGTGACCATCCCTGACCCTCAATGGCCTCGTAATCGAGATATTCGATGGTCGTGGATGTCATCCGTGGACGTACTGCGATGACGGGGACGGTGGAAAATCTCAGTGTCCGTTCGGTGACGCTCCCGATGAAATACCGCCTGATTCCTGTCCTCCCGTGAGTACCCATGACGACGATATCGCAGTCCTCCTCGGAGATGTATCCCGCAATTTCGAGATGCGGCCGACCACTTCTGACGACGGTGACGACATCCTCGACGCCACGTCGCTTCGCCAACTCGGCGGCCTCATGTGCCGGCGAATCACCGTCCTCTCCGACATGCAGGGCATGGATGGTCGCACCGGTGGCATTCGCGATGTCGATGGCGTGGTTCGCCGCAGCCTCAGCGCTGGGACTGCCGTCGGTTGGGACGAGTATGTTATCGATTGCGAAGTCCAGCTCAGTCTCCTCATGGACGGTGATAACTGGAATCTTGGCGTTCCGAAGTGTCTGAGTGGCGACACTACCGATGATGAATCGATTGATCCCCGTCCGACCGTGAGTTCCCATGACGATAGCGTCGATGTCGTGTTTTTCGGCGTATCCGAGGATCTCCTGATGGATGGGATCGAATGATTCGATCACCTTGGTATGGTGCTTGAGCTCGGCATCCTTAGCCAAGGTTGCGATATCCTTGATGGCATTTTCGGCTCGTTTCGCCTTCCCCTCGTCTGCGACACCGATGATGTGGAGTTCAGCATCGAGTCCACCGGCCAATGCGATGGCAAATTCACCCGCCCTGTCTGCAATTCTACTCCCGTCTGTCGGGATTAAGACCCGGTCATACATGATTCTCTGTTCTCAAGTGCTCACGGCGATCTCTTTTATATTTGCCAACGTTCTCGATGCAAGGGAATTGGTGAGTGCAGTTCACATCAATCCGATGAACAATCCCACGGCGAGGACGAGGGCTAGTATGTATAGACTTCCCTCGATGCCGAGTTTTGCTCCCATCTCACCGAGCCGGTGTCTCCGATGAATTCGATATCGGGATTCCAGTCGTGGCGGCAGGATCATTTCGAGTGCTTCTCCCGGTGCTCTGATACCACGCATAGCGCCGACGGAGATGCGTTCAGCTTCACTGGCAAGGTAGACCTTGACTTGGTGCAGTGACCTTGCCACTGTGAGTATCACCCCTGCCCCAGGTGGAATAACGAGACGGTCGTCCATGGTCCTCCGGGGGTGATACACGAGGTATGGGTCGATCAGAACTGGCCACAGTGCCAGGATGTGAGCGACGATCGCTGCCGTAAGTCCAAGGATGACAATGACTCCTCTCAGGTTGGCTGATCCAAACCAGAACGTCATCAATCCGACAAGCCATACAAGGACCATCACACCGACGAACAGCCAACCGACGATGGTTCCGAGACGAACATCTTCATGATCGTCAGCGACCTCCAGCTGGCTGAATCCGATGAACGCGACTAGGAGTACACCTGCGTGTATCGGGAAAAATCCGATTCCCCAATGCATCCAGTAATCCCGAATCGTTCCAAACGCGACGAACGAGAGCGCACCTCCGGTCAGGGTGAGATAGAGCAATCGGTCGAGGAGTCGAGCGGATCCGATGGCCAACAATCCAGCGATGAGTACCGTTAGGAGGCCGAAAGCGAGCAGTGGTGGTCCCAACTCCAGCACTGTTGCTGTCTCAAGTCCGAACACATTGAGGATAACTCGGGCCAAGGTGAACGATCCGATCTTCAGTACGATGATTGCAAAGATCACACCAAGGATCGGGGTTGGGACCATCCGTGCTCGAATGAACCACGAGTGAAGTGGTATGAGCGCGGCCTTCGTTGCGATGCCGATGAGGAGCAATCCGAACGCTGCTCGAGCAATCCACGGATCGCTAACAGCTAATGCCTCCAACTCAGGAATCCCATCCGACATGAATGTGAGTGTGCCAATCTCAGCGTAGAGCACCCGCATCCCGATGAGGAAGCTCAGTCCAGCGGTGAAGAGGAAGGCAAGGTAGGTGTAACCGGCACGTCGAGTGACCGTACGCTCTTCGGTCACGATCAGGGGATAGGTCACGATGGTCAACACTTCGAGGCCGATGAACAGGATGAAGAGATTCCCGGCATAGACGACAATGAGTGCGGCAGCGGTGGTAGCGAGCATCGCGGCTACGGTCCGGCGACGCATCGGTGACTTCCGGTGGTGCTGGTATCTCGACATTGCCAGAATCCCCGCGAGTACGGCTCCTGTGACAATCACACCGAGTATCCCCCCAAGGAGATCGACCTCAAATGCAATCGGGATATTCGGTGCGAACTCACCTCCATTGATCGAGGGGTTCGCATTGCTGAGAGAGCTTGCCAATAGACCGAGGGAGATGATACCGGTGAGTGCAACACCGCCGGCTGCCACTCGCTCATGATTAATCTGATCCCACACGAGGAGTACGATGGCGGTCAATGCAGGGATGAAGAGCGCACTAGTGAGACCGATTTCAGGTGCCGTCATCAAAGAGGGCAGAAGCCATGACTCACTCATGACTGTCCTCCATCAACCGTTCGATCTCGTGAACATCGATGGTGCCGAACTCATGGTATAGCTTGACGACCAGAGCGAGAGCAACGGCGGTCAGTGATACGCCAACAACGATCGCCGTGAGGACAATCGCATGAGGTAATGGGTTGGCGTGGGGGTGCTCGAGTGTCAACAACGGCGGGGCCGCCCCCTCCACATATCCTGCAGAGACGAAAACGAGGAAAACGGAGACCTGCACAAGATTCAAGCCGATCACCTTCTTGACAAGGTTTGGGCTATCAAGCATGGTGTACAGACCGATTGCGAAGATCCCAACGAAGACGAGGTAGAAGTGGGCGTCGACGAGGTCGATCATGGTCGGTCACCTCGTTGCTCGGCAGATTCACTGACGTCATCAGTTGGGCCAAGAGCCATCACCAGCACGAGCGCGGTCACAACACCACCGACAAGGAGCCCAATGGCGACCTCGAGAACGTCGACAACGAGGACGGTATCGATTGGGTATGCCTCGACGTCGAACAACGAACCGCCGATGAGGTAGCTACCCACGGCGATGCTGAGGAACAACCCCACCCCGATGGTGATGACCCAGACAAGGAGTCGCTCATCCACCCAGTTGCCGGTCGGCCGATGCCCGAAGACCAGCGCCATCAAGATGATAGATGCCCCCATGACCACCCCGCCTTGGAAACCACCGCCAGGCAACACCGCTCCATGTAGGGTCAGATAGACCCCGAAGACGAACACCAACGGGATTACCAGGCGGACTGCAGTCGTCCCAACCGGACTCATGACGTATGGGTCGGGGTAATCCAACTCCTCAACAGCCGGCTCATCTCGAGGCGCTGTGATCCGTGTTCGATCGAGGACGATGAGCACCCCGATGAGTGCGGTGAAGGCAACGACCACCTCACCGAGGGTATCGAGGTTCCGAAAGACAGCGAGCACGAGCGCGACTGAATTGGGTAGATCGAGTGATTGAGCGGTCTCCCCGATGTAATGATGATAGGGTGACGACTCGCCGGCAGGGTCGACCTGGCTGACCGCCGGAGCATTTGGATCGCCGATATCCGGGAAGGAGGTTACCGTATACACGAGTGGGATCGAGATCGCAGCGATCACGATGACGGCTCGTGGGTTCGGACCTTGGAACGACGATAGCCGTCCACGATCGACCGTTGATGGTTCCCATTCGGTGCGGGCCACAGCAATGAGTAGCAAGATCACCATGACTCCAGCACCGACCGCTGCTTCGGTCAACGCGACATCAGGGGCAGCGAGTAGCACCCAGACGACCGCAAGACCGAGGCTGAACGCTGCGAATACAGCTGTCGCTTCGATCGGATCACGAAGTAGCGCGACGAGTAAGGCGGTGAGTAGCAGGAACCCAGCGAGTACTAGTTCAAGCACGATCATGGCTGCTCACCTTGTTGGTGGTCGGTTGTAGTCCATACCGACACATCCCGGCTATACGCCGCTCGGACGAGCAGGTGGACCGCCGTCGGATTCGCCACGAAGACGATCGCGAACAGTAATGCTGCCTTGAGGACGGCCGATGTGCTCCCGATGGCAACGGCTACTGCCACGAGAGCGAATCCTGCTCCCAATGTGTCGGCCTTGGTCACGGCGTGGGCACGGGTGTAGATATCGGGCAGCCGGTACAGACCGACCACCCCCACAACGGTGAAGAACAGGCTCCCGAACGCGAGGAGACCGACTATCCAGAGTTCGATGGACATCTCACAGCACCTCCTCGCTCTCGTAGGTAAAGCGCGCGACCGCCATGCTCAACACGAAGTTCAATAGCGCATAGACGATCGCGACGTCGAGGTATTCAGGCCGATCGAGGCCAGCTGCTAGCAGTGCGATGACGATGACTGCACTGGTG
>SKSH01000168.1 GCA_007118075.1 Halobacteriales archaeon | reverse complement strand
TTCGACCGGGAGAAAGGCATAGTTCGAGTACCAAGGACGATGCTTTGGAATATCGGAGACTTCGGTGGTCGGTCCGGCATCATCGAATTCCTCAAACGGTACGATCAGCTCGACGACGGGCTGAATCCGAGGGTGCGGTTCGTCAAGTATGACTGGACGAAAACGCCACGGAAGTTCGCGGAGATTGATTAGCACATCAGTCAAAAGTCACTTTCTGAACCCGAGTAACCGGAGGCCATTGAGCGAGACAAGGACGGTTGATCCCTCGTGACCCACGACCGCAAGGGGGAGGGGCAATCCTCTGGCAAAAATGGCGACAATCATCAAACCCATGGCCCCGAATGCGATGGCAAAGTTCACCCAGAGGGTTCGCCGTGCCCGATTTCCCAGCAGGAAAACGTACGGTAGTTTCGAGATATCATCAGCCATCAACACGACATCAGCTGTCTCCAGTGCAACATCAGTACCGGCACCCCCCATCCCGATACCAACCGTGGCCGTCGCAAGGGCGGGGGCATCATTCACGCCATCACCGAGCATCGCCACTTGGCCGTGCTCCTCAAGGAGTTGTTCGATGATATCCACCTTTTGCTCAGGCAATAACTCGGCTTCGACCTCCTCGATACCAACCTCACTGGCAACCGCTTTCGCCACACGCTCGTTGTCACCGGTGAGCATGAGGATTCGTTCGATCCCCTGTTCACGGAGTTCTCCGATCACCTCCCTCGCCCCCTCACGGATGGTGTCAGTGTAGCCGAGCCAACCGATCAACTCCAATCCAATGTCAGTCTCGCTCAGCACAAAGACAGCCGTCTGTCCCTCCTTCTCAAGTTGCTCGATGGCTGCACTACCAATCTCGTAGCCAGGTGTCTTCGAATCGACCCCGAGATCGCTGATGTAACGACGGTTGCCGATGTGAATGGTATATCCATCCACCGTGGCGGTCACTCCCTTGCCTGGAACCGCATGGAACTCGGACACGTCAGGAATACGTATATTCCGTTCAGCTGCAGCCTCAACGGTCGCCTCAGCGAGGTGATGTTCAGATCGCGACTGAACCCCTGCTGCAAGCTCGAGGACTCTCTCATTGGTGATTGAGTCATCTTCCAATTTGGCCCCCTCACGGGCATTGGCTGATTCCAGCCGAGTTTCGCCCATGGTGAGCGTACCGGTCTTATCGAACGCCACCGCCTCGATATTAGCTGTCGATTCGACGTACTCACCACCTTTGAACAACACACCAGACCGAGCACCAGAGGTGATTGCTGATAAGACCACAGCTGGTGTCGAGATGATCACCGCACAAGGAGATGCGGCGACCATGAGCGTCATCGCACGGTAGATTGTTTCGAACCAGGGTGCGCCCCACATCGCCGGGATTGCCACCGCCAGCAGCGTCATCGTGAATACACCCATCACGTATGGCTGCTCGAGGCGGTCGATAATCCGCTGTGTCGGTGCCTTCTCAGATTGCGCCTCCTCGACCAAATGGATGAGTCGAGCAATCGTCGATTCGTGTGCCAACCGGGTTACCTCGACTTCGAGACTTCCGTCCTCGACAATCGTCCCGGCGAACACCTCATCGGTTGGTTCCTTGGAGATCGGAACGGACTCCCCCGTCAACGAAGCCTCATCCACCGCACTGGTCCCATCGAGGACTGTTCCGTCGAGCGGGATTCTATCGCCTGGACGAACACGAAAGATATCTCCGAGGTCGACCTCCCCAATCGGTACCACTCGTTCATCGCCATCGACGAGCAATCGAGCGGTGTCCGGGCGAAGTTCGAGCAGGGTTCGAAGTGCCGCTCGAGATCGTCCGAAGGCGTACCGTTGGAGCACGTTCGAAAGGGAGAATAAGAAGAGCAACATGGCTCCCTCGAACGGCGCACCGATCAGAGCCGCACCGATCGCTGCAGTCAGCATCAACACGTCTATGTCGACACGATAGTGTTCGAGAGACTCGATTGCCCCAAGCAACCCGTAGTACCCACCGAAGACATAGGCGAGCCCATACAGTCCCCAGATGACCTCGGTGGCTGCACCAAGATAGCCAGCCACCAACCCACCCATCATCCCGACGAGGGTGATAATGACAAATGCAACCTCGATCCGAAACTGATCGAACCGTACAACTGACTCCTCGTTGGGGCGATCGGGATCGTGAACATCGATATCGATGGCATCGACCGCTGCGTCGATCTCGGCCGAATCGATCCGAACTGGATCGTAGGTAATTCGAAGGAGACCGCTCAGGAAGGAGAGATCAACCTGGGTGATACCGTCGATCCGCAGTAATCGACGTTCGATGGTTCGAGCACACGATTCACAGCTTCGACCACCATGTCGAGAGACGTGGAACAACCGTCTCTCCACCCGATGTTGCCCCTCTGCTTCGAACCGATCTTTCACCAGCTGGAGTTGCTCGTCGGCAGCGACCTCAAGATGGAGGGTACCGTGTGGTGTTTGGACCTCGACATGTACTCGGTTACCTGGATCATCGGAAGAATCGCTAGCACGACCTCGTCGATCCGACGGCTCGTCCATTGTCCAATCAATGTGAGAAGAGGGGTATCAAGTCATCGGCAACTATCCTCATCTGATTCCAGGTGATTTCAGTCCAATTGGCCGTGAGTGAGATGGTATCATCCAAAACCATCTAACCCTCGGTTATCTCCACCGGCTGACCATACCGATTTATTGCTACCAGTGCAAGGAAGGCCATGAATCTCACCGAGCGTCCTCGTCGCCTCCGAAGCGATGGGATCAGGGAACTCGTCAGCGAGACGGTCCTCCGCCCGGCGGATTTGGTTGCCCCGGTATTCGTCGATGCCACCGCTGAGGAAGCAACGGAGATCTCGTCATTGCCAGGATACGACCGTCATCCGATCGATTCGGTTGGCGAGCATGTAACTGCCCTTCAGGAATCGGGAGTGAGGGCGATCATTCTCTTTGGCATCCCGTCATCGAAGGATGAGACAGGATCGACTGCATTTGCCGAGGATGGTGTCATTCAACGAGCGCTTCGGACAATTGATGACGATGTTGACGACGACCTCACAGTCATCACCGATG
>SKSH01000155.1 GCA_007118075.1 Halobacteriales archaeon | reverse complement strand
TGAACTTCCACCTCATCAGTGAGGTTGATAACTATGATCGTATCGGGATCGAACCTGCTACCGATGTCTTCGGTGGAGGTCGCGCCGCCAGGATCAGTGAACCCTACAGTGCAGAGTACGAACTCATCCGTACGTGGGCACTCCCCTCGTTGTTGCTTGTCCTCGAGAACAACACCCACCGTCGGTATCCACAGCATCTCGCTGAGATTGGCCTCGTCGCCCACCTAGATGCGTCGGAGTCGACGGGGGTGGCCGAACATCGCAACGTCGCGGCGGTGCTCGCCAATCCTGCCGTCGGATACGAGGATGCGAAGGCTCGGTTGCAGTTCCTCGCTGGCGAACATGGGGTTGAACTGGCCACCCCGCCGATCGAGCACCCAACGTTCCTCGATGGACGTGTTGCAGCCATCGAACTCAATGGTCACCGGTGTGGCGTCATCGGCGAGCTCCATCCACGGGTACTCGAGACCTATGATCTCGAGGTACCGGTCGCCGCCTTTGAGTGCCGTCTTGATGGGTTTACCCCGACAGATTAATCTTCGATATCGACGCCACGGGCCTCGCTGATCGAGTCGAATCCATCTCGCTCGAGACGGTCGAGCAACCCCTTGTTGATCCGTCGTACCAGTGAAGGTCCCTCGTAGACGAGAGCCGTGTAGAGCTGCACGAGGGAGGCACCACTCCGGATCAACCGATATGCCGCATCGGGCCCATCGACCCCTCCGACACCGATAATCGGTCGGTCGGTGTGCGCGGCCACGTGACGGACGACCTTGATGGCCCTCCCTGTGAGTGGGGCTCCTGAGAGTCCCCCACTCTCGTGCTGATTTGGATGAGTGAGTTGCGAGGGTCGCACGATGGTAGTGTTGACGGCGATAATCCCCTCGAGGTCGTGCTCTGCGATCACCGCGAGGACGTCGTCGACCGCACCGAGGTCAAGATCGGGTGAAACCTTGATCAAGAGTGGAGCGGCTCCTGCGCTCCGGAGTTCAGCGATGATGGCATCGAGCATTGCCCGCTCTTGTAGTTCGCGAAGTCCCGGAGTGTTGGGGCTCGAGACATTGACGACGAAGTAATCTCCAACATCGGCTACTGCCTCGTACGCCCGGCGATAGTCACCAGGGGCGTCCTCAGCTGGAGCGGCTTTCGACTTGCCGAGGTTGATCCCGATGGGAATCCGCCGGTGTGGGAGCGATCGAAGACGCTCGCCTGCAGCCACCGCTCCCTCATTGTTGAAGCCCATTCGATTGATGAGGGCTCGGTCTGATGGCAGCCTGAACAGGCGTGGTTGTGGATTGCCCGCCTGAGGTTGTGACGTGATTCCACCAACCTCAACGTGGCCGAACCCGAGCGCACCGAGCGCATTGGGGACACACGCGTTCTTATCGAGTCCAGCGGCGACGCCGATCGGATTCTCGAAATGGCACCCGAATGCATCCACGTGTAAGCGCCTATCCGAGACGTCGTATCGCCGATGCAGGAACTCTTCAATCGAGGTGTGTTGGATTCCACGGAGTAGTCTCAGTGCCAGCTCATGGGCTCGCTCTGGTGGCAACCGGAATAGGAGTGGTCTGATGAGCCGATACGACATCATGTTCGAATCACGGCCCCGTGGTCGGGGGAGCTATCACCGTCTCAAAAGTCGTGCTCGACCTCATCAGGGTCGGCCTTCTGAATGATAATCTTGTTATCACGCACGCGTACGAACACTTCATCCCCAATCTCCAGGCCGGCGACTGCCAATTCATCTTCATGGAGATTGACATGGACATTGTGGTACTCCCCATCTTCTCCTTTCGCCCCACTCGGACTGAGCTTCTTTTTCCTTACCATCGCTCTGACTAGTTGGGTCACTCACCGGAGCCGGTACTTAAGTGTTTATTGGGTCGACGTCGCTATGGCAGGCCATCACAGTGTGCTGGCTGGGATATATTTATACTCCACCCTGTGGACAGTGCTGATGGAGAGTTACCATATGCCACGGGATGACGGTAAACGAAACTTCGCACTGCGCGAGGATGGTGAAGAGACGAGTATCTTCTCTGGGAACACACCGCGCCAGGCCGCGCTGAAGGCAGCGCGCCGGCTCGATCCGGCCGACTCGCTCGATGCCGCCGATCCGACCGAGCTCCGGTTACGCGAAAAGGGCACCTCGAAGGTCCATGTATACGAAGGATGGGCTTGGCATGATGAGGCCCCATCGGATGCACCAGATTGGATGCCAACTGAGATTACCCAGGCGAACGTCTCGAAAGAAGGTATCGTCCACCTCGACGATTAGAGTTCTCGACACCAGCTACTTGGAGGCTCATCCCATAGCCTCAGCCACGCGGTCAACTCACCGGACCTGACCAGGCGTCACCGACGCGGGACGATGGTCCGACCTCTCACCGCGTGACAGAATCGCACACCGACGTCCATTCCGGTGTGCTTTTGTACCGGTCTGTCCTTCGCTCAGAATGCGATTGCCGGACGAGGATCGATGCGCCAGCGTTGGACGGTTGACGCACCCAGCTTCGATGGGTTTAACTGACCTGCGCGGGTACGCTTACGTCCGGAGGAGATGAGGATTCCACCCCTGCGGTCCGCCGTACAGATGGGATCTGATATGAGCCCCGACAGCTCGGTGCGATCCGGGCGGTTCGCCGGTCGGATCGTGTCGAGTGTGACATCCCCTGCAGACGATGCCAGCAATGGTGTCGTCTCCGCCAGAACCCCCTCGATCCCACGCGGATCGGGGACATTCCGGTTGATCCTGCCGGAGGCCATTGCTATTGGGGTTCGACTTAGCCATGCTAGTCGTACGAGTTTAGACTCGTGGCGAATAGCTCAGTAACACGTGGTCAAACTACCCTGTGGACTGGCATAACCTCGGGAAACTGAGGCTAATACCAGATAGGGCTCCCAGCCTGGAATGGCGGGAGCCTGAAAAGTTCCGACGCCACAGGATGTGACTGCGGCCGATTAGGTAGACGGTGGGGTAACGGCCCACCGTGCCGATAATCGGTACGGGTCATGAGAGTGAGAGCCCGGAGACGGAATCTGAGACAAGATTCCGGGCCCTACGGGGCGCAG
>SKSH01000224.1 GCA_007118075.1 Halobacteriales archaeon | reverse complement strand
TGGTCGAGATCAGGGATATCATCGAGTGCGTCGATGGCGATCTGGGACTGCTCCTTGGCGAATGCATCGGCAGCCTCAGGATCCATCTCAGAGAGTGCCAGCAACGAGGGGCGTTCCATGGCCGCATCCCGACCCGATGGTTTTCCGAGCGTCTCGACATCTGCGATTACATCGAGCACGTCATCACGGATTTGGAAGGCGACCCCGACACGTTCAGCATATGTCCCAAGTGCTGCTTGGATCGATGGATCTCCGTTCCCGGCGATGACCCCCACCTCAGCCGCAGCGCTAAAGAGCACACCTGTTTTCCGTCTGGCGAGTTCGATGTACGCCGCTTGGGTCAGCGGTTCGTCAACGAGCTCGGTCGCTTCACCCTCACCGAGTTCGACAAGGGCGTTCGTGGCGATCTCAAGTGCCAGTGCCTCCCGGGCGAACCTCTCAAGTGCCTCAGCGATGAGACCGTTGCTCCCGATGATAGCGCCGTCGTGATCGTAGCTCACCCAGGTACTCTCGGTGCCTCGACGGAGGGCGGCTCGATCGATGATATCATCGACAACAAGTGAGGCCGTATGAACGAGTTCGATAGCGACGGCGAATTCGAGTGCATCCTCGATCGTCCCACCGACTGCCTCACAGCAAAGGATGGTCAGTGTGGGTCTGACGCGTTTACCTCCAGATAGCAGGGCGTGGCGCATCGGACCCGCGAGACCATCTGGTTCGACCGCATCGGCGGTGGCGAGCAATCGCTCATCGATGACCACTCTGCGAGCATCGATATAGTCATCAAGGGCTCCATCGCCAGGAATTTCGAACTCGTCGGACATCAACTTATGAAAGTGCCTCCGTGAGTGCAGGAACGACATCGAAGAGGTCATCGACAACGCCGTAATCAGCGAGATCGAAGATCGGAGCGTTCGGATCGTTGTTGATCGCGATGATCGTCTTCGCACCTTTCATCCCCGCGACGTGCTGCACCGCACCGGAGATGCCGATGGCGATGTAGAGATCAGGAGTGACGGTCTTGCCACTTTGTCCGACCTGTCGGTTCTTTGGAAGCCATCCCGAATCGACGATGGGCCTCGAGGCCGAGACGGTCGCACCGAGTGCGTCAGCTAGTTCATGAATAATCTCGAGGTTGTCCTCATCCTCGATGCCACGGCCCACGCTGACGAGTACGTCAGCCTCGGCGATATCGACATCACCGGCTGTAAGCTCCTCAAATCCGATGACTCGAGCACCGAAGGTCGACGAATCGAAGCTCACGTTGGCCGAGTTAACGTTTGCCTCACCGGTACCTTCGAGCGGCGGCCATTCGCCACCGCGGATCGTCACGACGATCGGTGACCCGGTGATGGCGACGGTCGTCTCGACCTTTGAACCGTACATCTCCCTTGTGACCGTGAGGCCGTTGGCATCGGCGTCACCAAGATCGATCACGTCGGTAACCAGTGCAGCGTCGATGTCGGTCGCGATCGCCGGGGCATAGTCCATCCCATTGACCGACTGCGGGGCGAGTATGACGTGGGGATCGAGTTGCTCGGCGAGTTGGACCACCGCTTGTCGATGTGCATCGTGACTGAAGGGTGCCTCGTGTTCGACGGTATGGATGGTGTCGACACCGGGACCGTTCAGTTCGCCACCGAGATCGGTCGCATCCGGACCAATTACGGCGAGGTGGGCAGCGCCGCCAAGAGTGTCAGCGAGTTCGACCGTTGCTGAGGCAATCTCGTGACTAACCGGCCGTAACTCCCCATCCCGAGCCTCAGCGACTGCGAGGACGTCGCTCATCCCTCGATCACCCCGAGATCTTCGAACACATCGACGAGGGAGGCTGCCGTCTCGGTGGCATCACCCTCGAAGAGAGTAACGTCTGATTCCGTCTCTGGTTCGGCCATGGCTGTGAGCTCGAGCCGATGTTCAATCCCCTCGATACCGAGATCAGAGAGCGTCTTCGAATCAATTTCCTTTTGCTGTGCCTGGCGGATGCCCCGGAGGCTGGCATACCGAGGTTCGTTGATACCGGTCTGGATGGTGAACACCGCTGGAATATCGACTTCGGTGATCTCTTCGAGTCCGCCTTCCAGCTCTCGGTGAACGGTTGCCATGCTGGCGTCCTCCTCGAGCTCGAATCCGTTGACGATCGCTGCCCATTGAAACCCGACACTTGCAGCGAGTGCGACCCCGGTAGCACCGAAGGCATCATCATCTGCCTGGACTCCAGTAAACACGATATCTGGCTCTTCTTCCTCGACGATGGCGGCGAAGATTGATGCCTTCGTCGAGACATCCAACAGTTCGATCTCTTCGAGCGAGTCATCCCAGACCCGGATGGCCCGGTCGACCCCCTTGGCCAGCGCGATTCGAATGGTCTCTTCTGCCCGCTGCGGACCGATCGTTGCGGCAATCACCTCGACATCGTCTCGCTCTTCTGCAAGTTGCACCGCCTCCTCCACGGCGTAGTTATCCCACTCGTTGAGGTCGAATTCGAGATACCGATCTGGGATTCGATCACCCTCGATCTCGAAGGTGTCCTCAACGGTCGCAATCTCTTTGACCGTGACGAGAACCTTCATCATCGGATATTGGTCCTCGGTCGGGGTAAACAGTTTCGAAGGATGCCCGCTCAGTCCAGGTCGTTCTCCTCATCAGTCGGAAGCGAGATGAGGTTCTCCTGGCCGATTCTGAGCTTTTGGACGCGATCCACTTCTGCCATCTCTGATAGAAGCTGTGAGACTTTTGCACTCGACCAGCCAGTCTCCTCGACGATGTCCGCCTGTTTCATCCTGCCACCATGTTCATCCAGCAGCCGTTCGACTCGTTCAGGGTCGCTGAGGAGTTCTACGTCAACTGCCGACTCAGATTCGGATTCGACGACGGACTCGCCCGATCCATCACCGATCCAGTCCAACCGATAGGCGATTGCCAGCGTGACGAGGAGCAGGACAAGGAGGACCACGAATATGCCGATGATGGACCCCGTGTCAAACCTGTCTTCCGTTGGAAAGGTGTACCGGAGCTCGATATCGCCCGCCTCGAAGGTCTGAGGCCCCTCCCAGGTTACCGTATCACCTTGGTGCGTAGCATCCTCAGGGACCGCCT
>SKSH01000092.1 GCA_007118075.1 Halobacteriales archaeon | reverse complement strand
TGGCTGTCACAATATCAACTTCGTCTCCCCAACCCATCACGCTCCACATCCGGTCGAGGCAGCCTATCTCGCCAGCGAGGCCTTGAGGTGCCGATTGTCTGGAACTGTGGCGGCTACGAACGAGTGGAGATTTTGGAGCAACTCGAAGGAGTCGTAGATTTCTTCATGCCTGATGTGAAGTGGGCCGATGACAAGGCAGCTGCATTATTTTCGAAGACACCGGGGGACTGGTCGAATATCCAGGAATCGCTGCGAGAGATGTATCGACAGGTCGGTGCCCTCCGAATCGAAAATGGTCTAGCCATGGGTGGATTGCTTGTGCGCCATCTGGTGATGCCGAATCACGTCGACAGGGACAAATGCGTGCTCGAATTCATCGCCCATGAACTCAGTAGTGATACTTTCGTCAATCTCATGGCACAGTACACCCCCTATTATACGGCTCGGACGGAGGACTTTTACGCCGATATCAATCGACAATCCTTCCGTACTGAGTACGATGAACTCATCGATTATGGGCACGGCCTCGGACTTCGACGATTGGAGGTAGATCAACGACCTATCTCCCGAGGTAATTAGTTGAGCCTTTACTCAAAACAGTTGTTCCCGGTTGACTATCGCGTACCCAACGATGATTCCAACCGGGAAAAGGCCAAGGAGGTACCACCCTTGGGTGATTGGATCTGGTGGCGCGGCGAGCGGTGCAACGATCACCGCCATAATCGCTCCGATCGCCCACACTGCAAGGGTGCGTTCCGTCGGTGATGTGGGCGATTCACGATCGCCGATGTGTGATCGAAAATAGAGGTAGCCGAGGACGAGCGGTATGAACCCGGTCACCGCCATCCCCCAGAGGTATGAAACCTTTCCAGATCCCCGTGCCTTGGCATCGAGGTATGTCCATCCACCGGCGGTCATCACCCCGGATATGGCGAGCGGAAGCCAGAGGGTACCCAAGAGGACCTCGATAACCATGCTAGGAGGATGCCGGCAGGTTGGGATATAACTACCCTCATGGTCCCGTGGGTCGTATCAACCTCTCAAGGATGCCCTCACTCAACGAATGGTCCGACGTGGCCGCACATATCGAGCACACGGCGGTGGGTCCCGAGGTGTCGAGTGCAGATGCACGGACGCTGGCCAACGAGGTCAATATCTACGGTTTCCGATCAGCTGTTGTTACGCCGTACCATGTCGAGACCGTTGCCAATCTGCTCGAGGACGAGCAACTGCTGGTGACTGTGATCGGCTACCCTTACGGGATCGAACCGACTGCAGCGAAGGTGGCTGAGTTCGAGGGCGTTGCAGAGTATGTGGATGAGGTGGATCTGGTGATGAACCGGATCGCCTTCATCGATGGCGATCAGGAGGTGATTGTCGATGATATCGCCACCATCAATGAAGTCATCGGTGATCGTCCGCTCAAAGTCATCATTGAGTCACCGCTCCTTTCGAGTTATGAAATCGAGACGGCTTCACAGCTAGCATTAGATGGTGGGGCAAATGTGGTCAAGACTGCAGTGGGTTACGATGGTCCTGCTGCGACCAGTCATGTCGAACTTATCCGGAAAACGGTTGGTGATGCAGCAGCTGTAAAGGCATCCGGTGGTATCCGTACGTACAGTGATGTGATCGCGATGCTCGAGGCTGGCGCTGATTATATCGGGACCTCCTCAGGCGTCGAAATCCACACCACGTCACCGTTCAAGGACTAACCTCAGTTCGGCAAAAAGACGCTGAGGATTGCCACTACGAGGCCGGCAAGTGCCATCCTGAGCGCCGCGACATACCAGCGTTGTTTCGAGATGTATCCCATGTATGCGCCGATTGTCCCAAGGAGGGCAATCCCGAGGCCGATGGCGGCTAAGACTGCCTGTCCGAACGACAACCCAAGCTCGACCACCAAGAATGGAATTAATGTGATGATGACCGCGAGGACGGGACCTGTTCCGGCAGCCAAGGCGAGTACGAGTTGCGTATAGCGATGGTCTCGCTCGAGACGGGTGTCATCGAGCGTCGTCAGCATGGCCTGCTCGAGCTCCTCACGACGTCGGCTCGTCTCGGCACGTTCGATCTCCCAGACGCTCCAAATCCCTGAGATCCCGAGTCCGACGGCCGCACCGAGGCCGATTGCGATGACCGTCGCACCTTCATCGATTCCAGTGAGAAACGCACCGACAATGATTCCGATGCTGGTCAGGGTGCCATCGAAGGCGTTCGCAACGAAATATCGTCTGCCGAGTGACCGGACCTCTTCCTTTTTCAGTACCCGGCGTAGCACCGACGTTGGCCCCGGCCGTTGCATCAGTTATCGACCCACAGATCCTCAACGACCTCATCACCGCAGGAGACCTCATCGATCGAGTGGATCGAACCTCCAAGATCCTCGACGACCAGTTGAATCTGCTCGAGGTCGAGGTCGTCACCCTCGATGGTGACACGGGTCTCCTGTACTTGTTCGTCCATCTCAACGAGTTTCGTCGTCGCTCCATCGACCCCGCTGATATCGCTGAGTCGCTTTGTCATCACCAACACGTCTGGGTCATGGGGTTTCATGATGTCCAGCACGAGACGTCTGATCATTTGTTATCCGAAGCTTTGCAGCCATCATACAAGTGTATTAGCACCGGGGGATACACGCTCACTGGCTTGATTGTTGCACTCCCAGTGTTGGTGAGCGGGTAGATAGCGGCAACTAACGAGTTCACTCGACCAATTCTTTGTCGCGTAGTGGTCCCGGTTGGAGGTCTGTGAGATTGAAATGAAAGCCACCCCTGATCCAGTCGATTCCGATGAAGACGAAGATGATTCCACCGGCGACGAAGGATCCGAAGACAACCCATTCCATCACTCCAGGATCGGTAGGCAAGAGTGTCCCGGCTTGAAATGCCAACCAGCTCCCAAGTGCGATGAGTCCGATCCCTGCGAATTGGAACCATTCAATCCCGAATCCTTCCCTACCCTCTCCAGCGAAGATGAACAAGGTACCGACGGTTGACAAGAGGATCACATTGAACCCTTCCATCAGGGTTAGCTCACCCAAGCTTGCGTAGGCCACGATGATCCCGACCGAGGTGAGCAGGAAGAGGATGCCGATGACGC
>SKSH01000110.1 GCA_007118075.1 Halobacteriales archaeon | reverse complement strand
GCAACCGACCCATCTAGGTTGAGTTCAATGGGGGTAGCGCAGGGATTGAACGACCCGTCTCGTTCGCCTGGAGGTGATAGGGGACCTCATTGAACTGATCGAATCCTCGTCGTCGTCCGACGCTGCCGTGCACGTGTGAGTCGGTCACTCGACGCGTTTCAGTCGAGCTGATTCGTCTGAACCGGTGTCTCACTCGAGTGTGGCACCCAGCGAATCGATCGTCATGACCTCCTCGAACAGTGGCTTGAACAGGTTGACCTCCTGCATCTCGTTCGCCGTCGGATCGATGTGCATGTGGGTCATCACATCCGATTTCTTGAGTCGACCGAGCAGGATGTGGAGGAACCGGAAGACGCTCTGGCCTGACTTGTACTGGAGGAGGATGTTGATCGAATCCAATCCGAACAGCGTGTTGACCGGCTCATCACTCCACTTCTCGAGCACGCCGGAGACCACGATACCGAGTCGAGTCAGGTCGTTTGAGTTGTTGATGTGCAAGACGTCGATCTGATCTTCGTACCCAGCGGGGACCGGCTGGTGGTAGCCAATCGAGATGAACTTCACCTGGTTCAGGTGATCGGCGATGGCCATCAATCGGTCAGCATTCATCTGTCGGTATCGGACGACGATGGCGTTCCATCCTTCGACCTCGGCGGATTCAAGCATATCCCTGCAGGCCACGTCGTGACGTGGATCTTGTGAGTTCGATTTGATCAAGACCGAGTTACCGGGGACGAGCTCGAGACCGTCGGGTCGTTCATATGCTGGTGCTGAGTCCCACGAACCGGCGACCCGCTCACGGTCTTTGGATGGGCTTGGTTCGGGTGGTTCCTCGTCCGGCTCTGGATTCGACTCTGTTGGAGACTCCGCTGGCGGTGGTGACTCGGGTTCGGGTGTCTCTTGCGCCATTTGCATCTGGAGCAGATCGCCGATCTTGTCTTTGAGCTCCTCACTCACCACATCGCGGATCATGGCGGTCAGCTCGTCTTTTGAGATGTCATCGTCGTGACCGTTGGAGTCCTCCTGATCGGCAGTTGTCTCCTCAGACTCAGCTGTCTCCGCTTCGTCACCATCCTGCTTCTTCGTCTCATCACCGGCGATGCGCTCGCCGTATGGAGCGGGGTAGATGAACTGCGGGCCGACGATCTGCCGACGTCGACGCGGTACCTCCGATTGCCGGCGATCGCGCTCGCGGCGCTCGCGTCGACGTTCTATGCGCCGACGGTCACGATCCTCGCCACTTCGGGCAGCTGCCTCGGCTCGACTGTCGACACTGACGTTGACCTCTGGCATCGCCATCGGGTCTTGCCCTCCCTCGTCGCCGGCCTCACGCTCATGGAGCAGCTCAGCAAGCTCGTTCGAACCATGTCTTCCTCTCGGTCGTGACCGGCCAAAACGGGTACTTGCCCGGCGAGATCGGTGCCCTGTGACCCTGGCTCTGGCACCGGCGGCGACAGTGTCGTCCCACGAATCTTCCTCGATGGCCATACCGTGGGTGCCTCCCTTCCACCTCGAGGTCGCATCAGGTTCCTTCGCTGAGATGCCCTTGGTGAGTTCTGAGAGGAAGTCATCTGCCGTCTTGGGACGCTCGTCCTCGTCGTCGGTTACCAACTCGGCCGATGCAGCTGATTCCTCCGTTGCAACGCGATCATCGGCGTTGATGAATTCCTCCTCGAGGAAGGCGTCAGGCTCGGATACGTCGGTATCGGGAGGACTTTCGAAGTAGTCAGTGATTGCCTCGCGGAATACTCGCATCGTCGCTGCTGATTCTCCCTCCGGTGCTTGGTCTGACTCCGCATCGGTCACCTCCTCAGCTTCGAAGTCGGTGAGTGACTCAAACTCCTCGAAGCGGTCATCGGTGGAGTCACCTGTTTCATCGTCCGTGACTTCCTCGGGCGCTGTCGCCGCATCACCTGGTGTTTCTCCCGCCTTCGAGGTCTGGACGTACTCGATGAGTGCCTGTCTGATGAGTGAGAGGTAGGAATTCGCCCTCGCTCCAGTGTCGTCACCGGCTGTCTCCTCGATATCGGCCAACAGGGCGGATAGATCTGGATCCTCGTCATCGTCAGTTGAATCAGCAAGCCCACTCAACGCGGTTGCCAACGCATCATCGTCGCGATCCTCACCGGTGGGGACTGTCGAGAGGGCGTCTTCGAGGTCGATATCATGATCGAGGAGGTCGCTTGCGGTCTCCTCCATCTCTCGTCGGTCGGCCTTCGGGAACTCAGCCGCTGCATCGGCCTGTCCCTCAGCAAGCGAGTCGGTGAGCTGCTCGATCTGATCGACGAGACGGCTCTCGGCGACGACGCGCTTGATGCGCTCTACGAGCAGGTCGTACGAGATTCGACTGAGTGATTTCGGGAAGTAGTCGGTGACCCCATGATCGAATGCCCGACGAGCGAGTTCCTCAGATTCGTTGGCGGTGAAGAGAATGAATGGGAGTGCCTCATCATACTGCTCGCGCACGTGTATGAGGAAGTCGATCCCATCCTCATCGGGCATGTGATAATCGCTGAGGACGCAGTCGATCTCCTCGCTCTCGAGGATCTCCTTGGCATCGGCAACGGTCGTCACCGCCGTGATATCGAATCCGTACTCCTCTTCGAGGAGGTCACCCCTGATCTCGAGGGAGCTGACATCGTCATCCACGTAGAGGACGCGGATTCGATCGTTCATACTTCAATGAAAGGAGTATGCCACCCTAACCATTATACCGACATGTGCGCAGTGGCATGTTGATCGGAGCAGAACCCGGACGTTTAAGACGGATGAACGCCCGAATTCAAGCAGCTCACCGGTCGATGGCCGTGGTCACGTTGGCGGGTGAACGAGAAAAGACCGAACGAACGCCTGCATCAGCCATGGATTGCTACCCACCGATACCGACATATGACGTATCTCCCTCAATCGGCTGGCCGATGATCCCCCCGCGAACCACCCAATACCGTACCAAGACGGCAACACCACTAACCCCCATACCGTTTTCATCATGGATATGTACGAGTCGGACCGCTTGGCCCACGAATCGGGCCATCTCGGCCTCAATGCCCACCGTGGCTCGAGGGACACATGGCAACCAGACGGGGCTCGAATGGATGAGGTGCGTTCGTTATGAGTGATGAGCG
>SKSH01000057.1 GCA_007118075.1 Halobacteriales archaeon | reverse complement strand
GGTGATGGTGTTGGTGTGTCCTCTGGTTCTGCATCATCATCGTCGTCCCCGATGCATCCAGCGAACCCTAACGCGACACCGGTACCACCAACAGCAGTGATGAACCGACGTCTCCCGACCCTCGATGTGCCATAACTTGGCATGAAGGCTGATAAGGACAAGACTTACTTATACATGATGGTAACTACCTCCCTTCTCCAAGCCAAGAAACTCTCTGACCGGTCAGTCAATTATCGAACGCAGGCGACGACTTGATAGATAGAAACCCGCTACCGGGCAGCTTCAATTCAGGGGGAGGAAACGGTGAATATCCGAGGCTATTGAACGGTGAAGTTCCGCGCGAACCAACCAGCGGTTTTATCTTGACAATGACTGAACACGTGGTTCGATGTCCATCGAAGCGACGGATTTGAGCAAATATTATGGGGATATCAAGGCGGTTGACTCACTCTCGCTAGACATCCCCCATGGGACCATCTATGGGTTCCTTGGACCAAATGGCGCTGGCAAGACGACGACCATGCGCCTGTTTACCGCGTTGACCGAGCCGACCACAGGCACTGCCTCGATCGCCGGAGTCCCCATCCACGACCGTGCCGCCTTGACCGAACGGATTGGATACCTCCCTGCGGATCCCCCAGTATTCGAAGAACTCACCGGGCAGGAATATCTATACTACGTTGCACGCTTACACGAGCTCGAACGGGAACAAATCGTCGAACGGCTGGATTCGTACATCGAACGGTTCGATCTTGTAGAGGACATCGACCGCCGAATCGAGGGATATTCGACCGGGATGAGAAAGAAGGTAGGAATCATCGGTGCGGTGATCCATAATCCCGAGGTACTCTTCTTGGATGAACCCACATCAGGTCTCGATCCTCGGGCAGCCCGCACGATGCGGCAGATGATCGGAGAGCTCGCTGCACGTGACATGACCGTCTTCCTCTCAACGCACATCTTGCCAGTGGTAGAAGAGCTCGCAGATACCATCGGCGTCATCCATGAAGGTACACTCGTCGCCGAGGCATCTCCAGCGCAGCTGAAAAACCGTGTCGAAAGCGAGGGGGAGTCCGATCTTGAATCGGCATTCCTCGAATTGACCCAAGAACGTGATGTCCCCACATAATACTGAGGCCCAATCATCCTCTCGCCGCGGGCGATTTCCAAACCCATCCATCAGCTGGTTGATTGGAGTGACCGAGCTTCGTCGGTATTGGCGCAAGCTCAGAGGTCAGGATATCTGGATGATTGTGGCAGGTCTCGGCGTTCTGTTCATCCTTCTCGCTCTTCCTCTCCTATTCGGGATTATCCGCGAGGTCGGTCGTGACATCGCTGCTGGAGATCCAGCGATCGACTTGTTCGCGACTGTGTTCGTCATGGGCTGGTTACTCTTCTTCGCCTTTGGTATCATCTCCGGGGTCGGTTCGGAGGGCGAGGTGGATGAGCAAGATGGACTCTTCACCGTGAGACCAACCAAGGATGTCGCTGGGGGACTCGTCGTGTACATCCTCGTTGGATACCTACCGTTTCTGGTACTCCCTACCATCGTTGGTGCCGCTGGGCTGGCGGTCGGTGTGGGTGACATCTGGCCAATCGTTGGGGTCTTAGCAGCTGCGATAACACTCCACATCTCCGCCATCCTCCTGGGCTATGCAGTCGGGTTGTTCTTGAAAGGTGTCATCAGACGGTCTCCGTGGCTATCACGGCTCAAACCGGTCCTAGGTCTGACGGTTATCCTGGGATATTTCTGGCTTGCATTTACTGGAAGCCTCTGGCCATTGGTGACTGATGCTGCATCGTTCCTTGAGGCCACACCACTCGGGTGGTTCGGCGACTTATCCCTTGTGACGACCCCTGGAGGCGGTGCAACCGTGACGCATGCGATTGGCATTATCGTTCTGACGGTTGCGGTCATCCCGATTTTCCTCCTGATCATCGTCCGAGCTGGAGAGTATGCTTGGTTCGTTGCACGCGGTGCTGAGGAATCGATTGAGTCGAGTCGAGATTACACAACGCATCAGTCGAGCACGGGTGAGCGGCTCAATCGTAACTTGGCCAGGCTCGGGGTTGCCCCGTCCACACGTGGTATCGCGGTGGTGGTACTGATTCGCGGATACCGGGCTCCCTTACAACTGGCCTTCGTCATCGTTCCGTTCATCTTTCTTATCCCTGTGCTCGACCCAGTGATTCGAACCGGCCTGGTACCCGATTGGATGCCTTGGGTGGTCATGCTCTACGGTGCCTGGGCAGCAGGCGTAGGCTTTCCACTGAACATTCTGGGGAACCAAGGTGCCAGTCTTCCCCGATTGCTCACCTCCCCGGTCGGTGGACGACCGGTGCTCCATGGGTACCTGTTGGCATCTGTGATTGTGTTCGCCCCGTTGACCCTCATATTGAGCATGGGAACTGGAGTGTTGGCAGAACGCCCATCTTCGACGTTGCTGTTGCTCGCGGTTGGCTCAGTGATCGCCGTCCTCGCGGGATGTATCCTTGGTGCTGGGATCGGCTCGCTCTTTCCTCGATTCTCAAGTATCGAGCTCACTGGGAACACTGAAGCTGTGCTGCCAAGCAAGACTGCCTTCGTTCTCTACTCGTTCTTGGCTGTGTTGCTATCCTCGTCGGTCGGAATCATCGCTGACCGCCTCTACCGCGAGTTGATCGCGGCGATGCTGACCGAAATCGCACCCTATGGACTGAACATCACCCCGTCGCTGCTGTTTGTGGTTGGGACTGGAACAGCGGGGGTCGTTGCCGTGGCACTCCCAGGAGCGTATATGATCGGTGTCAATCGATTGGGCAATTACCGAATCTCGTGAGTCCGGTAGTACTGATTGTCTATCAGATTGGGCCGATTCCGTCCTCGTTTCTGGTCAACGCATACAATGCATACGAAGTCAGCCAATGTGATCCAGCGTAATCATCAGTGAAGGCACCGGCAAGACCTGCTTTGAAGTGGCTGGTAGCGATCCTCTCGAGTGACTCGGTCATCGCCGGATCGTCGAGTGCATCCATCAGCGAGGCGGCACACCACGCACGAGAAAGGTTCAGACCGATGAGATGCATCGCCATCCCATCACCCGATGCTGGATCGACGACAATCGGCCTTAGCTGGTTGACCCCATTCGCGAAATC
>SKSH01000165.1 GCA_007118075.1 Halobacteriales archaeon | reverse complement strand
GGTGTCTCGGTCATCTCCGCCAATCCGAGGGGCTCTGACATCAGAGCGAAGCCGCCTCCTGAAGATCCGGAGATCGACTTCACCCCGGCGTGGCTCGCTCCGAGTGCAAGCGTCGCGGCCGCAATCTCGTCTTCAACCTGCTCGGCGATCCCACCCACCTTCGGGAGTTCGTTAGAGAGGATGTGAAAGACCTCCGACCAGGGCGTCATCGGATAGCCCGCGATGAATCGACAGCCTGCATCGAGGGCACCGTAGGCGATACCCTGTGATCCTGAGATGAACGCCTGTGTGTTATCGTGCTCCCCGGTCGGTGCCACCCAACCGTGGGTCTGATCGAGCTCCTCGGTGGCGAGCTCATACGCCTCGCGGATGATGGTGAGGTTGTTCTCAAGCACCGCACCGCTCATGGCATCCTCCATCAGGGATTCGACGATATCGAGATCGAGGTCGAGCAGTCCGGCAGTGACCCCGACACCAGCGGTGTTCCGCATAACCTCTCGACCGTGTTCACGGGCCATCGCTCGTAGATCGATCGGGTAGACGTGCCAGTTTCGTTCCTCGGCGAGCGTCTCGAAGTCATCGATCTCGCTCGCATCGATCAACCCACTATCGTAGACGATGACACCGTCCTCGTTGAGCTCATCGAGGTTCTCAGACAACGGTTTGATCTGCTCGTTGCCATAGTATGCCTCTTCCTGTGGATTCCTGGCGAACGAATCACCGAGGGCCAGCAGGAAGTTGTATCCGTCACCTCGACTCTTGACCCGCTCTGGAGCCGCCCTGATCTCGACATACGTGTGACCGCCACGGATTCGGGAGGGGTAGTGTCGATGGGTGAAGACGTTGAGACCCGAGCGCATGAGTGCCATCGCAAAGTTATGGCTCGTCGAGTCTACACCGTCACCGGATCCACCGGCGATACGCCAGATGAGTTCCTGTTCTCGCATGATAGTATTACTCCTGACCGCTGCTGTAGTCGGTATGCCCAAAAATTGGCCTGTTAGAACCAAAAGGCTTTGCTATATGTTGACATTCATTTTTCGTGAAGAATTCTAGCGGTCGAACTCCGTTTCGAAACAGCACTCCTATTCGCTCATGAGCATCCATATCCGACCTATTCCTCGATATCCTCACGCATAGGATGATACGTCGAGGTATACTCGCCCGGACGGCCGTCGAGTCGGTCTGGGTTGATGCGGCCACCGAGGAGCATGAAGTCAACCAGTGTCAACGCTACCATGGCCTCGACGACCGGGACCGCTCGAGGTGGAAGACTCGGATCGTGTCTGCCCAGCACTTGGATCGTCTCCTCCTCGTTCGTCGTCCAATCCACCGACTGTTGTTTGCTCGGGATCGAGGCTGGGGCATGGAGCATCACCTCACCGTAGATCGGGGTGCCCGTGGTGATCCCACCTTGGATGCCCCCATGCGCGTTTGTGGCCGGAACCACCTCGTCATCGACAACTGTGAAGGGATCGTTACGCTCGAGCCCGGTCGCCGTTGCCACCTCCCGACCGAGTCCGAACTCAAAGGCTGTCACTGCTGGGATGGAGACCAGTGCCCTCGCGAGTCTGGCATCGATTCCATCGAATCGAGGTGCTCCGAGCCCTTTGGGGACACCTTGTACCTCGAACGCGACGCTGCCACCGACACTGTCACCACGGCGTTGGTGCTCCTCGATGACCTCGGCCATCGCTTCAGCTGACGCTGGATCGCCACATCGCACCGGAGAGCGCTCAGCATCCTCGACCATCTGCTCGAATGTGACCGGTGGTGCTCGTACTTCTCCGAGCTGTTGAACGTGAGCGGAGATGGAGATGTCAACACGGTCGAGAAGTTGTTTTGCGATCGCCCCTGCAGCCACCCAGTTCGCTGTCTCGCGGCCAGAGCTTCGACCACCACCACCCCAGCTCCTGGTGCCAAATTTAGATGAGTAGGTATAATCGGCATGGCCTGGTCGAGGCGTGGTGATGAACGGTATGTACTTCCCTGACCTCGCATCTCGATTCTTGATCCGCATCGAGATCGGCGTCCCAGTCGTGTAACCAGATTCAATCCCGCTCTCGATGGCTACTGCATCCGGTTCGTCTCGACTGGTCGTCAGTTTCGACTGCCCTGGTCGGCGTCGATCCAACTCAGCTTGGATGTCCGCCTCCTCGAGGGGAAGTCCGGCCGGACAGCCCGAGACGACCACACCAATCGCCGGACCGTGACTCTCTCCCCAGGTGTTGATCCGGAATAACCGGCCGAACTGGTTCCCGTTCATGGCGCTTCTTGGTCAGAGGACAACCAAAAGCCTCACTCTTGACACGAGATGCTACTTGAGGTCATGTGCGGTGGTATAGAGGAGCCTGACGAGCATCTCATCTGGGTGTAGACCGCCGTGCATGCCGATGTGCTCGAGCTCGTGATCGGGATACCAGACTCCCTTGGTGTCGGGGATGACAAGGAGATCGGGGACCCGTGGTTCGAACAGCGGACCTGCCGGTCGATCGCCGAATAGCTGGTTGGTGATGATCGAGTCGGCATCCAGCGTGCGACACTCGATATGTTCCTCGAACGAGCTTGCCAACGTCTCAACAGAATCACTCTTGAGATGCAACTGGACGTTCCGTGGGCCGCCAGCAAGATAGATCGGTTCTCCATCCTCGGTCCGTTCGAGGTTGTCCTGGAGCGGTATTCCTCTCGATGCTTCCAGATGTCTGAGGTCGACATTGGTCGCTGGATCGGTATTGATCTGACCATGGTCGGCGACTACCAAGACAGCGGTCCGTTCGGCTATGCTTGGATCGAGTACATCGATGAAGCGGTCGGTCATCGCGGTTGACACACGATCGACCGCATCGGTGAATACCTTCGAATGGGTTCCCTCGTGGTGGCCCTCGCTGTCGGCATCCGGATAGTAGACGAGCTGGTACGACTGGCCCGACGCCATTTCAATGCGGTCGACAACCGTCTCGAACGCGCCCTCGATGGTGTCATAGCCGGAGAGAGACGCTGGTCCAGCAGCAAGTCGGCTGGCGTGACTTGTCACGATATGATTGGGATTGTGGATGAAGACCTCGACACCGGCATTGACCAATCGCTCTGGAATCGTCTCTCGCCGGTTCGGATCGAATAGCTCGTTAGCCTCGTGACCCGTCGCCTCGGTGAGTGGATTCCCGTCTAGCGTGAGAAACGGGAGTGAGTGTGCGATGGTCGTCGGTTGTTCGAAACGGGTGTACCAGCCGATGAGACCGTGTTCTATCGGTTGTAATCCAGTGTACAGCGTGATCATCGCTGCTGCCGTCTCACTCGGATATGTCGAGCTCAATGGCCGGCTTTCCGAGGCGCTGGCGAGCCGGTCGAGCGAGTCAAGCTCTGTACGTAGGCTATCGAACCGGTGCAGTCCGAGCCCGTCGATCACGACTAGCACGACGTGGTCGATGGTGTCGGTATCGAACGCAGAGACGATCGGGAGCGCTCTCGTAGTGTCGGTCCCGAGCATGCTAGCTATCGTCGCAGGAACATTCGCCACCCCCCACTGGCCGTAAGACGGCCAGATGCGGCCATCGACCTCGTGGGTTGCCAACAAGGCATCGAGGTCGTTCATGGCCGCAACCGACACCACGGTGCGTAAAACCGTTTGTGGGTGTACCGAGAACCTGCTGGCGGGGGTCTCTGTTTGCTGGTACTCGGTGGTATCACCGCTAACCGGAGGGCCTAATGAGTACGGGAGCGCTCTTTCGCATATGCTTGGAGATCCCGCCCCATTGGATGCGTTGCTCACCCGGACTGGCGCCGATGGATACCTCATCGAGGCCAGTTCCGATTCGGCAGACCAGGGGTATCTCAGCGGCTTTTGGGCACCTGACCCGTATGTGACGTTGTATACCGCCGGTGAGGTTCACTGTCTCGTCAAACCACTTGAGGTGGGTCGGGCTCGATCTGAGAGTCGGGCCAGTAGCGTGGCGAATGTCGCTGCCTATGACTTCTTCGATCGGATCGAGGAACAATCACGCCATGAGGCATGGGCGGGGTGTATCGCCGATTTCTGCCAGGAACATGGCGTCTCTCACGTGGCGGTCCCGTCGAGGTTTCCACACACGGTCGCGGTCACACTCGAAGCGGCCGGGATTACGATCACTCCCGATCCCCACAACACCGTCTCCATGGTCCGTTCGGTCAAGACTGAGACGGAACTCGAGGCGATCGCTGAGGTCCAAGCAGCTGCTGAGGCAGCCATGGCTGGTGCCGAAGCGCTGCTCAGTGCCGCATCGATCGACGAGGAGGGGACACTCGTCCACGAGGATGAAACCCTCACGAGCGAACGGGTGAAGATCGAGATCGAGCAGATACTCCTTGAACATGGGTGTGCACTCGATGAGACGATCGTCGCGTGCGGGACCCAGGCTGCCGATCCGCACGAACGTGGATCTGGACCACTCGTTGCTGAGGAGCTCATCATTATCGACATCTTCCCAACGCACAAGACGACCCGGTACTGCGGTGATCTCACCAGGACGTTCCTCAAGGGGGAACCGACCGATACCCAACGTGAATGGTATGACCTCACCCTCGAGGCGCAATATGCCGCACTGGATGCCATCGAGGCCGGCACCACCGGTGAGGCAGTCCACGATGTGGTGTGCGATCTGTATGAATCAGCCGGACATCCGACACTCCGTGCTGATCCGGAGACCGAGACCGGTTTTATTCACTCGACCGGCCATGGTGTTGGCCTTGAGGTCCACGAGTCGCCCTCGTTGTCGACAACCGGAGAGGAGCTGGTCGTCCATCACGTGGTGGCCGTCGAACCGGGCTTGTACGATCCAGCAGTCGGTGGCGTCCGTATCGAAGATCTTGTCGTCGTCACCGAAGATGGCCACCACAACCTGACTGAATACCCCAAGCAGCTCGAGGTCGACTAGACACCACCGATGGAGGGAGTTGAATCGGATGTCATCGATGCGGCCCGGTATCTCCGATCGGTCAGGGCGATCGATCCTGCAGAACTGACCGAATATACGGCCGAGCCGGTCGATGCAACGATGGTCGCCACGATCCTTCGTCGACATGCCTGCTCACTTGCACTCATTGAACGAGCTGATGGGACATTCATCCCGGCTGAGACGACCCCGATCGAGGGTAGTCTGACACCGTTATCGAGACTTCCTGAGCGGATCGAGCGCTTCCTCGAAGATCGCCTCATCGCCCGACACGGGACGGACTGGGCGACGGGTGGGGTGGCAGATGGGCTCCGAGCTCGGATCGCCCAGCTCAAAGCCAGGTACCTCGACGGTGGACAGATCGAGTACGACCGGGACGATGCTGATGCCTATCTCATCTATCACTTCCCCCGATCGTTTGCGGCCACCTGGTACGTACTCAGTGAACTGCTGGAGGCTGGTCACCTGTCTCGGTCACTTCGCATCCTCGATGTCGGTGCCGGCGTTGGTGCCAATCTCGCAGCTGTAGACGCCCTCACTCCAGACGATGCGTTCATCGAGTATCGGGCAATCGAGCCGAGTCCGCTCTCGGTCCACCTCGAGGCGGTGGCAGACCAGCTCACGGGTATGAACACACATGTGACCATCGAACGTGAGGCGGTCGAAGCGCTATCGTCCGATACATCGTTCAATCTCGCCATGATGGGGAACGTCCTCTCCGAGCTCGAAGAGCCGGCCGTGGTGGCTTCCACAGTCCTCGATCAGATCACAGCTGACGGCTCGTGGGTGGCGATCGCCCCGGCAGATCCACGGACGAGCATCCAACTACGTCATATCGAGCGAGACCTGGAGGACCGTGCTGGTATCTTCTCGCCGACGATCCGTCTCTGGCCAGATCGACGTCCCACCGACGAGTGCTGGTCATTCGTCGAACAGCCGGCGTTAGCGGTGCCACGAGTCCAGGGGAGGCTCGGGTCGGTCGAGGACGGTGGTGCCTTCATCAACAACACCATCAGATACAGCTACGCTATTATGCGACCGGATCGCAGACGTCGCCACGATATCACGGCGAGTGAGTCAAACAGCCTCCCACTCTTTAAGGCACCTGATGCGGTCGGCGAGCGGGTCGATCTCATCGCTGTCAAGCTCAGTGCCGATCTCGCCGAGGAGGGGAATCCGGTTTATCGCATCGGGGATGGAAGCCAACAGGAGCCATGTTTCGCTACAGCGGTGACGACGACCCCGATGAACGAAGCACTATCTGCCGCTCCCTATGGAGCAGTCCTCCGGTTCGGACAGACACTCGTACTTTGGAATGATGATGAGGCGGCGATCAATCTCGTCGTCGATGATGAGACGACTGTCGACCGACTCACCCACTGAACGTAGTGCTTAACCAACCGTCGAGCAAGTCATTACACATGGACACGGGGCCGATTGTGGTGACGAACGACGACGGGATCGACAGTCCCGGCATCGCTCGGCTCATCGACGCACTCGACCCACTCGGGGAGGTCATCGTTGTAGCACCATCCTCGAACCAGAGCGCGGTCGGTCGAGCAATCGATGCATCGGCAACCATCGAGGAACATCCCCTCGGGATTGCCGTGGATGGGTCGCCGGCTACGTGTGTCGTGGCGGCCACCTCGGCGCTTGACCTCGATCCGGCAGTAATCGTCTCGGGCATCAACAAGGGGGCAAATCTTGGTACTTCGATCCTCGGTCGCTCAGGGACCATCGGCGCCGCGGTCGAGGCTGCCCATCTGCAGATCCCGTCGATTGCCGTATCAGCATACGTACCGTTCGAACGGATCCAGGGCGATTTCCATGGCTTCAATCCAGCATTCGAGGCGTATTCCCCTGCGGCGATCGTAGCCAGACAGCTCGCCGAGTGGGTTCTAGAAGCCGGTGGGCTTCCGGACGAGGTGGATTACCTCAATGTGAACGCTCCCCTCACCGATGACCTCGTCGAACCGTTGATCAGGTTCACCCGTCCTGCTGATGGATACCACACGATTGCAGAGCGGGAGGGAGATCACCTTGAGCTCTATGATCGACAGTTCGAGCTGGTGCACACTGGTGAGCTCAGCGGCGACCTTGACACCGATCGAGGCACCCTCTCACAGGGGCAGATCAGCATCAGTCCGATGCAACTCCCCGAGCAACCGCTGGATGCTTCGGCGAGACAGACCGTCGGGCATATGCTCTTTGGTACACATCCTGTCAGACTCGCCGAGCTCACCCCCTCCGGTGTTGAATGAATCAGTGATAGACTGACGGCTCGAAGGTTACGCCCGTGATCTCAAAGCGGGCCCCTCCACTCGCACTTTCGCCGACCTCGATGTTCCAGCCGTGACCGAGTGCGATCTGCTTAACGATGTTGAGGCCGAATCCGGTATGCTCACCGGCCGTCGAGAAGCCGGATTCGAACACCAGTTCTCGGTCCTCTGCAGGGATGCCCTTACCATCGTCTTCGATGATGATGCGATCGCCAGTGGTGCTGATGGAGACCGTCACCGGCTCGTGATTATGGGTGACGGCATTGTTGAAGAGGTTTTCGAGGACCTGTTGGAACCGGTCTGGATCGGCTTCCAACTCGCTCGCATCATAGAGATGCAACTCCGAATTGCCGGTCTCGACCATCTCCCAAGCGTTCCGAGCGATCGACCGGAGTGATACCTGCCCGGTCTTGGTGATTTTCGTATCACTATCGGCGAGTGAGGTGACCTGTTCGAGCAGTCGGTCGATGCGATTGACCGCCCGTTCGATCTTGTCTAGGTACTCCTCATCCCTGGTGTCTCGGTAGAGCACAAGCGCGTTGTCGGCGACGCTCAAGGGGTTACGCAGGTCGTGGGTGATGACCTTGCGCATGTTCTTGAGCTGTTCATTCTGCTGGGTCAGTTCCTGTTCACGTCGCTTGAAGTTCGTGATGTCCCTGGCGCTGACGACGAAACCGCTGATGAACTCGTCATCGAAGAGGTTGTTCCCTCGGGCTTCGACGATCGTCCATCCATCGCCATCGGGCTTTTCGAATCTGAACTCCACGATTGGATCCATCTCGGGGTTCTCGATGGCCTCGAAGAAGACCTCCATCGTGTTCTTGCGGTCATCGGGCGGCATGAACTGGAATGCAGAGTTCCCGATGAGTTCCTCTTGATCGTAGCCCAAGGCATGCGTACTGGCGGGTGAGACGTACTGGAAGACGCCGTTCTCGTCAACAATCGCGATGACGTCAGTTGAGTTGGTGACGAGCTTACTGAACTTGGTCTGTGATTCCTTGAGCTTCCGGCTCGCGGCGTACTGTTCGACCGCGTTGATGATCCGATTGGCCAGGATTGAGTACTGACTCGTCCCGGTCTTCTTCTGGAGGTAGTCGGTCACTCCCTTGGAGATGGCTTCACTGGCGATCTCTTCGCTCCCCTTGCCGGTGAACAGGATGAACGGTAGATGTGGGTGGTCCTCCCTTACGGCCTCGAGAAACTCGAGCCCGTTCATCGCTGGCATGTCGTAATCACAGACGACGGCATCGATGTGTTCCTCCTCGATCATCAAGAGTCCATCGTGGACATCGGATTCGGGAACGACGTTGAAGGCCTCACGCTCCCGCTGGAGGAATGTGACGGTGAGGTCAAGGAGATCTGGTTCGTCATCGATAACGAGTACATTGATCTCTCCTTCCTCATCGATCCCGTTGAATACGAGTGGGGCGATATGCTCAGTGATTTCAGACAGGTTCTCAGTTTGACTCATGATGGGCTAGTATTTTGGCGAAGTATGGGATCATGACCTGGATCCCCTCGTTCCAGTGTGCCTCGGTCTTCATGTCGTGGAGTTCAAAGGCAAGGATGTACCGAACTGGTTCAGGACCGAATCCAGATCGACCTGCCCGTGGTTTCACGGGATAGGTCGGATCTTGTAAGACCGCCTGAAGTTCATACACCTGTGACCACATGAACGGTGTCCAGTAATCACCCCCGATCTTGTGGTGCTTCCAAGCTCTTGCTTTCTCATCTGCGTATGCATGGTCGGCACCAATCGTACTTGCCCTGGTTCGAAGTTGGGCCTTCACCGAAGTGTAGTCCTCTTCGGCGAGACCGGCCGCATCGATGTCACCGTCACGGAGATGGGCAAATTCGAGGCGATCCTTCTCACGAAGGGCGTCGATAAATCCCCTTGAGGCGACCTCGATGTCATCAGCGTGGAGGTGGGGGAACTGATATGTATCAATCAGCTTACATTCTTCGACGGCTTGATCGTACGCACCGCGGTCATGAGCCCGAAAGAGCGTAGCCAGTGATTCAGCGAGGTCCCGAGCGGTCACCTCGTTGTGATTGGCGTTAGGAGCGTCACCGGCTATCGCTTCGGTTGCCATGCGTTGCTGAGCATAGTTTTCCTCATGCGGATATATATGGTTTATTATGCTATCAAGAAGTTTCAACATTCCTTTGGTGGATATAACGTCAGACATTTCCAAACTAATCCAACACATATTCAACGCATAATTGGTCGATTGATTCCGACTAACGACCCAATCGGCCTGCTGTGAACCAACTGGCACGATCGGTGAAGAGGATCATACTTCGACTGGTTCAGACCGAACCTATCAGAAAATAATCCTTATTTCTGGAGCCGCCAAATAGATGCTGACCGGTGACATACAACCAGTTGGAATGGTCCGGGGAAGACTCATCGGCTACCGTCAACGGGTGATTGATGAGCTCCACCGGTCGCTCGTTGACGATCCATCCCCGACTGATGTCGCCAAGAGCTTCTCGATCGGCGCATTCATCACGATGTTGCCGACGTGGGGGACCGGATTGTTATTGTTCATCGTCCTCATCCGGCTTTTCGATTGGATCAACAAGATCGCCCTGTTCGCGTCGGTTTTGGTGTTCAACCCGGTCGTGAAATGGGGCGTCTATGCGGCGAGCTTCTCCATCGGTGTATTATTACTCGGTCCAGTGGATGGACTTTCAACCTCGGAGGTGTCGTTATCGGCAGGACCCGCTATCGTGATCCGGTTGCTCCTTGGAAACCTCATTCTCGCGGTGATTGCCACGGTTCTCGCGTACTTTGTTGCCTATCGGGTGGCAACCGCATACAACCATTCCTCGGTTCTCACGGTCGTCGAGGATGCCCTCGATGATCTGAGCGATGAGGCTTCTGCGGATTGATAATAGTACCCAAAATACAGCAACTTGGATGACTTCGAGGCGGTCTCAATTGCACGATTCGTTACCGACTGGATGCAGCCGGATGAACGGCCGATCGGTCAAATGCCAGTTTAACCTTACCTGAATCCTATTACCGAATGCAGGTGTTTGACCGATATGTACCGCCGAGAGTTGCTCTTCACTACGGTGGTTATCACGACAGTATCGCTCGTGGGCTGTTTGAGCGGTGGTGCTCAGGGGCCAAAAGGGGTGGTTGAACGCTTCATCGATGCAAAGAATGATGGTGATTTTGACCGCGTAGAAGAACTCCTCTATCCAGATCAGCCCATGCCCTTCTCCGATGATGACCTGTCCTTCTTCGAGTTTGCTGATCTTCAGCTCCAGTCGATATCATTGATCTCAGAGGAAGATGACGAGGCGCTTGTTTCGGCCACCTATCGTTTGGAGACCGAAGATGGAGCGATCACCGATGAACCAGAGGTACAACTCAAACAATACGATGGCTCATGGCTCGTATACGAGTGGGACAGTGACTTGGCGGCTCATTGATTTCCAGCCTGATGCCGTCTGTGATGGTCCTCGAGGTTGGAGTGACCAGCTGTTCGTTGGTAACCTCCTCATCCGCAGTATTACGGAACTTCAAGGAGAAAGCCTCGCGCTTCAGCGCGGGGAGGATGTCAAACGACTGATCGTCCCTCATTAGTTTCACCGACCTACGTCTCGTCAACGTGAGTTCGACGAGCCAGAGTTCACCTTGCACAACCGCTGAACCTCGGTTGCTGACGAACCATCGCGATCGAGCATTGAGACCGTGATTCGACCAATCGCAGTGAGGCATCAGGATGATACTGAATGAATCGTTCGAGCAACTATGATACGTGTGACGGAATTCGAATCAGTGCGGGTCATGGCGTAGGGAAGAATCCCGCTAGTCGGACGACCCCCTGAGCGACGAGCCAAAGGAGCGCAAGATATGCCGTATTTCCAAGCGTAGAGTATACCACAAACCGGTTTTGGGGATACTGATTCAAGCCTGCTGGAATGGTCATCAGGCTTCGGATCCCTGGGATTGCGTTGGTCAGACTGATCGCGTATCCACCGAATCGGTCGAAACTTCTGGAGATGAATACCATCCGCCGTTTGCCGAGCCGTTTGCGCGTGAATGCCGCGAGACGTAGCAGGTAGGGTACCTTCTCAAAGCGTCGATTCACCTCTGCTGGATCCCTTCTGAGCCAGCGATAGAGGGTCCATTGACCCATGGATGAGGCGACCACACAGCCAGCGGTGAACACAAGAAGACCAACTGTCGTCATTGGGACCAGACCGACGTAGGCAATATATAACGCAGCAGGAGGAAAGACCTTGCCGACGATTAGGCCATCAACGTAGAACGAGATGAGGATCAGTGGGACACCGACTGAGCGTAACATCGGCCAGACCGAGGGATCGATGCCGAATCCATCGAGCACGTGTTGCGTGAACCGCCCAACTGCCTTAAGTCATCGTTCGATATGGTTCGGATGCCTTCCG
>SKSH01000070.1 GCA_007118075.1 Halobacteriales archaeon | reverse complement strand
CGCACCTGTGCCTGGTGCTGATCGGCGAGGGGGAGGCCACCATCGAAGGTGAAAGAGTCGACGGCGAAACCGCAATCGAACGCATAGGGGTCGACCCACTTGAACTCGAGGCGAAAGAGGGTCTCGCGCTCATCAACGGAACACAGCTGTCGGTATCTATCGCGGCGATGTTAGTCGTTGAGGGAAAACGCGTAATCGACGCGGCCGATACTGCCGGTGCGCTCACCACGGAGGTGACGATGTCAACGACGGCAAATTGTGATCCTGGTATCGCAGCGGTCAGACCGCATCCGGGCCATGTGGCCAGTGCCGAGAACGTCCGTCGACTCACCGAGGCATCTGACGTAATCGATACACACGGCGAATGTGAACGCGTGCAGGATGTCTATTCTATCAGATGTCTCCCACAAGTCCACGGTGCGGTCAGGACTGCACTATCGCACCTCGAAACGGTCGTTCAAGTCGAGCTCAACGCGGCAACAGACAATCCATTGGTTTTTGCGAGTGATGCGGTCGACGATCGGGCACCCGGAGCCGGTGATGCTGCCGTCCTCTCTGGGGGAAACTTCCACGGTGAACCCCTTGCCCTCGCCCTTGGTTACATGCAAGCCGCACTCGCTACATTGGCAACCATCGCAGAACGACGGGTCGATCGGATGCTCAATCCAGCCTTCCAGGAAGAGCACCTACCGCCATTCCTCGCCAGCGAACCGGGGCTCGAATCGGGATTTATGCTCGCGCAGTACACGAGCGCAGCCCTTGGGAGTCATGCGCGGACCCGTGGTCGCCCGGCTACAGACAACGTCTCAGTGAGTGGCAACCAGGAGGATCACGTCAGCATGAGTGGTGAGGCAGCACTCGCCGCACAAGACGCTCTTGCTGCGGCGAGGACTGCCGTCGGGGTCGAATTGCTCTGTGGAGTAGAGGCCGCTCGATACCTCGATGAGGACCTCGAACACGGGACCGGCACCAGGATCGCAATCGATACCGTTCGCGAACAGGTGCCACCTCTCGAGGGCGATCGGGTGATCGCCGAGGACATTGAGGCTGTTGCCCGACTCATCGCCGATGGAACCCTCGAAAATCGGCTCCTCGAGGTGCTTGACGGCCCATTACGGAATCAATCGACCGTGCCCGATGCGAGTGCCTATCGTTGAGCTAGAAGTGATGCTGCTTAACTGACCGGCGAAAAACGCCACCGTATGGACCCACGCATCCGTGAACACGCAGCGGTGATCGTCGATTGGAGCGCCCGGATCGAGCCGGGAGATCGCGTCCTGATGCAGGTTGATGAAGGATCGATCCCACTCGGGATCGCCGTGGCTGAAGAGGTCGCTACACGAGAGGCGAGCCTCGTCACCACCTTCGGCTCTGGCGAGATCGAGCGAGCATACCTCAAGCACTTCCCGACGACTGACTTCCCGGTAGACCCCGAGCATCACCTCGCATTGCTGGAACAAAGCGACGTGTTCCTCCGGCTCAGAGGTGGCACCAACACCAGTGCGATGGCCGACGTTCCAACGGAACTGCAGCAAGCGGCATCGATCGCGACATCGGGGATTAGAGAGGCGAGGATGGCGACCGATTGGGTGTCGACCATCCATCCAACCCCGTCACTCGCCCAGCAGGCATCGATGGCCACCGAGGAGTACCGGGACTTCGCCTACGAGGCGATCCTCTATGACTGGGAGGCACTTGCCGAGGAGATGGCCCAGCTCAAGAATCGACTCGACGAGGGTGAAACCGTGAGGATCGAGACCGAGACGACCGAGCTCACCATGCAGATCGACGGGTGTACAGCCGTGAACAGTGCTGCTTCGGTGGCCTACGATTCACATAACCTGCCGAGTGGCGAGGTGTTCACCGCCCCGTATGGCACGGAGGGGACGGTCACCTTCGATATCCCGATGACCATCAACAGCAAACCGGTCCGTGATGTGAGACTCGAATTCGAAGATGGTGTAGTGGTCGATGCTACTGCCGCAGAGGGGCTCGACGTCATCGAAGGGGTGTTGGAGACCGATGCAGGGGCCAAGCGACTCGGTGAACTCGGGATCGGGATGAACCGAGCGATCGATCGCTACACGAACAACATCCTCTTCGATGAGAAGATGGGGGGTACGTTCCACCTCGCCCTCGGCCGAGCATACGACTCCTGTCTTCCCGAGGGTGAGACGGGGAACAAAAGCGCCGTACATGTCGATCTGCTCGCGAACTTCGGTGAAGGCTCGACGATGACGATCGATGATGAGGTCGTCCAGTCAGATGGACGGTTCGTCTGGGAGACGTGAATGCAATCCCAGTTGTCGATCAGATGATGAACTCAGCCAACACGACCTCTTCGAGGAACAGCATCACGACGAATCCGACGAGGAAGGCAGCGATGTTCAGTCGATCGGTCAGCTTCGCTTGATCACCTTTGATGTATTTCGTCACCTCGTAGAGTACCTGGACGATCGCACCAAGGCCGATCGCGAAGAACAAGACCGCGAGCACACCAGTGCCAGCGAGACTACCGATCCAACCTCCGATGATGACCGGTCCGCCGGCGATGACCCCCATGAGGAGAAAGTGCCTGATCGGTGGGGTGGTTGCTTCGTTCGCCACCGCCGCGACGATCACCGGTCCCTCGGAGACATTGTGGGCGATGAACCCGATCACCAACAGCGTCACAAGGGCGACCTCTCCAAGAACGAACGCACTCCCGATGGCGATCCCCTCGCCGATGCTATGTGCCCCGAGACCGATGGCGACGATGTACGCGATGGCGAGACCTCGGCCACGACCTTTCTGACTTACGCGGTCGTGGTGCCAATCGCTGATGAGCTCCATGATCGCGAAGGTGCCGACCAGGCCCATGATGGCGACGCTCACCGCGGTGGCCAATCCATCGACCTCGGCACTGAAACCGACGATTCCCTCGGTCATCTCGACGGCGATAAAGACAAGGACACCAGCAGATAGCGCAAGGATGGCATGGATCCCACGCTTGCCGAGTGACGACAAAAACGGATACCAAAGCATCCCGATCATCACCGGGACGATGCCAGCCATGAAACCGATGATCGTGAGCATCCAGAGTACCTCACCGGTCTCGGCGCCGGTCATCTCCGAACCATCACCGAACGGTGAGGTGATGAACAGGGCCAAGAGCATGACCGCGAGAATCACCACCGGACCGATGGCTAACAGCCAAGGTGGCGTCCGATCTTGAACAGTGTCAAACGTAATCATGTATTAGTGAGCTACCACCACTTACTAGATTCGATATTAGCTGGAATAATTTTTAGAGTAATCTAAATTAAAGCTTCTCATTCGTCGGTTTTAACTGGAGCAATCTTCACATGCGGGGCGATCCGTTCCGGGATCGAGACCGTCTCGGACCGGTCAGCTGGTTGAACCGTGACCATACCGAACGGAGCCACCTCGATGATCTCCAGCTCCACTTGCGGACGGACACCATGGTCTGCGAGGTACTCAAGGACCGCGGGCTCTTCATCTCGAACCTCTTCGACAATGACCCGGTCGCCCTCCACTACATCGGTCAGATCGCCCTCCACCCGAGACACTGGTGGTTCGAGATCAGCTCCTGGGATGGGTGCTCCATGTGGATCGACGGTCGGCTCAGCCAATGCCGCCGCCATCCGCTCCTCGAACGCCTCGCTGATGTGGTGTTCCAATCGGTCCGCCTCCTCATGGACCTCCGACCAGTCGTAATCGAGGTGTTCGGCCAGATAGACCTCCAACAGCCGATGGTGTCTAATCACCTCCAAGGCAACCCGCTCACCGTCAGGAGTCAACCGCACACCGGCATATTTCTCCCGCTCGACCAGCCCTCGTTCCTCGAGCTTTCCGACCATGCTCGTCACCGACGGTGCCGTGACATCGAGTTCCTCGGCGATAGCCGAGGTGGAGACACGCTCCCCGTCGCGTCGCTGGAGATGATAGATGGTCTTCAGGTAGTCCTCCATCACAGGGCTGAGCATCCAATCGGCTGTCACTACTGGGCCATCGTGCCTAAGCGTGTCGCTGCGGTCAGTCGGGACGGATCCTCGCGAGACGCATCGCATTCCCGGTCACCCCAAGGCTCATCCCCATATCACCGATGAGCACCGCGTGGACCACGGTGACAACCCCGAACGGTGCACCGATGGCGAGGACGGCTTTGACTGCGAGGCTTGCCCCGATGTTCTGTCTGATGACCGACTTCGACTGGCGCGAGAGTCGATGTAGGTACGGGAGATGGTCGAGGTTGTCACCCATGAGGGCGATGTCAGCGGCCTCGATCGCCGTATCCGTGCCAGCTGCACCCATGGCGATGCCTACGGTAGCGCTCGTCAACGAAGGCGCATCATTGACGCCGTCGCCGACCATCGCGACCGTGTGCGATTGCTCCTGAAGCACATCGATGTGCTCGAGCTTCTCCTCTGGGAGCAACCCAGCATGTACCGTGTCGATGCCGATCTGTTTGGCGACAGCCGAGGCGACTCGCTCGTTGTCACCGGTGAGGAGGACCGTCGAGACCCCCGAGTCGTGGAATGCCTTGATGACTGCGCTGGCCTCTTGACGGACCGTGTCACTCACCGCGATGACACCCTCGATGCGGTCTGAGGTCCCCACGAGCATCACCGTGTGACCAGCAGCTTCGAGTTCGGCGACCACGTCAATGGCGAGGTTCTCACACGTATCGTGGCGACAGTTCGCCTCGAGACAGCGGCCACCATCGGTCCGGTAGCGGAGCTGGTCGAGATCAAAGCCGAGCTCGCGGAAGAATGCAGGTGAACCGATGTGGTACTGTGTCATACCGATCGTCCCAGAGAGTCCTCGACCAGGGTGGCGTTCGAATCCCGTAGCTGGAGGTATCTCGACACCGCCGGTTTCAGCTTCCTCGGTGATCGCTTTGGCAATCGGGTGATTGCTCGATGCCTCAAGGGAGGCCGCTCGAGCGAGGACGTCCGCAGAATCCGTTGTTAGACTACGGATCGAGATGACCGACATCTCACCCGTGGTGAGTGTCCCGGTCTTGTCGAAGGCGATGACGTCGACATCAGCCATCGCCTCCAGGTGTCGACCACCTTTGATCAACACCCCGTTTCTCGCCGCACTCGTGATTCCAGACACGACACTCACTGGAGTGCTGATGACGAAGGCACACGGACACGCGATGACCAAAAGGGCGAGTCCGCGGACAAACCAGGTCCCCCAGGAGGCGCCGACGAACAACGGCGGTCCGACGACCGTTATCAGTGCGACCACCACGACCATCGGGGTGTAGTACCCTGCGAAGCGATCGACGAGGCGTTCATGCTCCGTCTGGCCCGTCTCTGCGTCCTCGACAAGCTCGATGATCCGTGCGAGGGTTGTCTCTTCAGCGGTTGCCGTCGCTCGCATCTCGAGATACCCCTCCTCGTTGATCGTCCCCGCAAACAGCTCATCGCCGTTGGCAACCTCTACCGGGACGCTCTCACCGGTGATCGGCGATTGATCGACGACCGACCATCCCTCCGTGACGATACCGTCGATCGGAACCCGCTCTCCTGGCCGGACGGCGACCAAGTCTCCGATTGCAAGCGAAGCAACCGGGACCGATTGCAGCTCACCCTGGTCATCGATTCTAGATGCCACCTCTGGTGAGAGCTCCATCAACTCTTTCACCGAAGATCGTGCTCGGTCCATCGAATGTCGTTCGAGCAGCTCTGCGGTGCTATATAGGACCGCGAGCATGGCTGATTCAAACGGCATTCCAGCGAGGACAGCTGCCACGATGGCGATGCTCATCAGAAGATCAATGTCGAGCGATCGCTGTCTCACAGAGAAGTAGCCATCACGGATGACCGGGGTACCAGCGACGACCGACGCGAGGAGAAAGGCCACCCCGGCGGTGGTGATCGACCACCATTCGATGCTCGCCAGCTCGACGTTTATCGATGGGATCAACAGCACGATCACCCCACCGATGGTGGCGAGCACCGCACCGAAGGCGGTGAGCAACGCCCGTCGGCTCCGCCAAATTGGGGGTCGGTCGAATCGATCTTCTGCATCAGCCAGTCCCGCTACGGAGTAACCTGCCGACTCGATAGCTGACACCACCTCATCAACAGCCACCCGGGTGAACGACACGTCGACCCGGCCGACCGTCGGACGAAGCTCGATCGACTCGACCCCATCGACCCGCGAAAGCGCCCGCTCGACCTTCCCAGCACAGGTTGGGCAATCCATCTCGGGAACCGACAAGCTGAGAGTTTCAGTCACGATCCGTCAGGTTCCCTAGAGGGGAGATACTGGCAAATACGCTTCGTCAGTGACAAACCATTTCTCTCCGGGCTGTGACAGCACTGTCATGTCAGAACGAAATATCACCCGATTCCTCCTCATCGCAGCGGCGACATTGCTTGCGATGACCGGTCTCGCAGAACTTGTCCCGAATGTACTTGGAATCCATGGGGCGTACGGTATCGTCATTTCGGCGATGGGGCTCTCTGTGGTGCTCTTCTCCTGGCACGTCTGGGTTCAGACCTCCCCTGGTGGCATCCATCTCGAAGCGTATCAAGCGAAACCAGCGAAGGAACGGCTCATCGACTTCCTCGTGGTCATCGGGGCGAGTGGCGGTTTCGGCCTCCTTGGTGCTATCGTGGGGATTGAGGGTGGGAGCATCGAGCCAGACATCATGTGGGAAGGAGGGACAACGTCGTTCATCGCCACCACCATCGTCATCATCATCGGGATGGCAGCCGGTATCCTCGCCGGATTGAGACGAAACAGCGATATCAGAATTTCCAGAGAAGACGGTAGAGGGGAGTAAGCCCCCTTCTGTTCTGCTGGCATTCAGCTGAGCATCCACATCTCGATCGCCGAACTACCATCATGGATGCGGACTTGCACCGGTGAGGGTGGCCGTTCCAGCGCTCCGCGTGCGTCTGCCCTCGGTGGGTTAACTCCCGGCCGCTTGATCGGCCATACTGGCCTTCATCGCCGCCGGTTCTCACACCTCGACGGTCAGCACGCGACGTGTCGTTTCTGTTCCCTTGCCGACGGTTACCCGTCCCGGGCTTGCACCCGGTCACCTGTCCGGCTGGTGGGGGGACTTTCCTCATGGCTCGATCAAGCCACGGTGGCCAGCCTCCCTCTACCTCGGTACGTCTACTCGGTCACCGCAAAAGAACCGTTCGATGGGGACTCCCACTCACGCATGGTCCCATGGGTCGAAATCGACCACTTCTGCATCAGCCATCGCCCGGGCTGCAGCGTCCTCCATATCGATCGATCGCACCACAGTGCCATCCCTGACAAGAGGTTCGAGTAGTGGTTCACCGTCGGTCGGTATGGCGGTATCAACTGGTTCGACGACATGCTCGCCCTCGTCGGTACGGACCACCCGTTTCCGCCCAGGTAGCTTGCCCCGTTTGCTGACCGGTTCGCCATCCACTTCGACGATGTCGAGTGCGTAGTTGACCGGAGGGGCATCGGTGATGTAGCTCCCGATCCCAAACCCATCGGCATACGCATCGAGTTCATCCAACGATTCGAGGTCGATTCCGCCACTGAGGAAGAGATCAACCGAGTCATATCCAGCCACGTCGAGTTTCCACCGAACTTCTCGGGTGATGTGTGCGAAATTCCCTCGTCGTGAGCCAGTGGTATCGAGACGGACACCATCGAGGGCGTCACCGAGTGCATCGGCTGCATCAAGCGACTCGACGACCTCGTCGGTGAAGGTATCGCACAGAGCAATACGTGGGACCGCTGCATCGACCGCCTCGTGGAACGCGATCCAGGCGTCCCTCGTCCCATCCTCGCCGAACACCAACATGAGGGCGTGTGGCATCGTCCCGGTGGCATCGACACCGAGGATCTCACCAGCGGCCACGTTCGAAATCCCATCGAAGCCGCCGATGAGTGCCGAGCGCTCGACGACCGGTGCGATCGCCGGATGGAGATGTCTAGATCCGAAGCTGATGAGGGTGCTATCGGGCGCAACCAATCTCGCTGCCAGAGCCCTGGTGGCGAATCCACTCGCCGGAGAGAGCATCCCCAATAATGCAGTCTCGAATCTGAGGAACGCTCGGTATGGACCCTCGATGGTCAGTACTGGACCACCATCAAAGAGCTGACCGACGGGTAACGCATCCACATCGACAGGCAATCCCGAAAGAAGCTGCGCCACCTCGTGGGCACCGGCGAACACCTCGTAGGTTCCGGATGGGAATTGATCTGCGGTCACCTCTGCGACGACAGTCGGATCTCGGCCGGCGTACTCGAGGGTCTCCAATGTCCGATCGAAGTACGCATCGGTGACCCGCCCCTCGGCGATGACCGATGCCGGGAGGGAATCGAACAGCGACTCATTCATGGTTCTCGCTTCATCGGGTGGTGGAAAAAGCTGATTGGTGTCACCTACGACCGACGAATCGCCATGATCACGCTTGCAAGTAAGAGCGTGAAGCCTACGAGTGCAACGGTGAAGCCAGGGGAACCATCGGCTGTGGGTGTCGGTGTTGTCGCAGCTTCCTCGATTGGGAACACCTCATCAAGTGCCTCGGCCGACGGGGCATGAACAATCCGAACTGTATCGTCGAGTAGATCGAGACGATAGGCACCATCGAAACCACCTACGGTCGCAATCTCGACGAACGTGCTTGTGTTGTGGTTTGAATCGTGTTGTTCACCGCCGTGGTGTTCGAGCTGCTGGGTCCACCCATCGACGAACGTTGATGCTGCCTCGTTGCTATCGAATCTGACCGTAAGTGTGTACGCCAACGCCGGATCATCGCCCGGTTCGACCCCCGCCTCCGCATAGGCAAGGAAACGATCGCCGAGCCAACCATCCGTGAATTGACTCGAGTAGTTGTAGGGATTCAACGGATCAGGGGCACCATCAGGATCAGTGTTGAACAGGCTCATCGCCGAGATAACTCCCTGATTGAGTGGATCTTCGAGACTCGGGGCGACCAGCGAGGCGAAGAGAACTGGTTCGCCGAGATGATCGTATGCTTCACCAGTCGAGTGTTCGAGCAATGCCCACCGATCGCTCGAGCGATCGTCGTAGGCGGGATGGACGGGAGTGAAATCAGGATACAGTTCCGGATACATGACCGTCTTTGCAGACGATGGATATCGCTCATAAACCGCGTTCACCGCGTCCCACCCTGCTGTCTCATAGAGTGTTGAGACGAAGTTCGGACCGTCAGAATAGGGCTGGAAACTGATCAAGAAGAGCCCGACACTGGCAAGATCAGGTGGTAACCGATCCTCTGGCGGCATAACGCATTCGCCTGCCCAATAACCATCGGTACAGTGGTAGTCATAGGCAGCTTCGGTCAACACGACATCACCCTCGACGATTCCGAGGTTTGCATTGTGTGCATCGGTGGTCGATCCGGCGTACCCCTCAAGGCCGAAGTGCTGATTTTGCAGGGCATGGCCGAGCTCATGACCGAGTATCGGTTCGTTGACATGGATCTCGCCTTCTGCACCCGAGACGAGGACGATCTTCTCCTCGGCGATCGAGTAGAAACCGCCGACAGTAACACCTCGATTGGCCTCAATGACCTCGATCGCATCCTCATCCTGTCCAACCATGAACAACGCCAATGCTCGGGCGTTCTCGAACAGCCGGGTCTCCTCAGAACGGTCGCCACCGACATATTCAGCCTGGAAGGTCTCCCGATCGATGACCTCAACGGGGACCGACTCATCGAATGGAAGACACCGAAGTGCCTCCCACCTGGCCATCGCTCGGGCGATCACCGCATCCAGCTCTGGCTCTGTGAGTCCGCCAGTGGTGTCGATATCGAGCGGCTGGTTGTACCAGTAGCCATCGTGCCACCCGAGGACATTCTCCTCTGGGGGAGAGAAATCAGCAGGTGGCTCGCCAGCACAGTCAGCCAATCCAAGCATCGGAAACGAGCCAGCCTGCTCGGAGTCGAGGTTGGTGTTGGTGGCAGAAGCGTTCGGGGTTGTGATAATCCCTGTGGCGAAGACCACACCGAGGAGCAAGACCACCAGGAACACCCACGAGACCCGGTTCATCCACCACCTATAGCGATGTGATGGCTAATAAGGTCGCGGTGCTCGTGTGATTCTTGCCGTTGCGACGTGAGAGATCACCCATGCAACTCGACACCGATGAGACGGCACTGGTTGTCGTCGACATGCAAAACGGCTTTTGCCACCCCGAGGGATCGCTGTATGCGCCGCCGAGTGAGGCTGCCATCAAACCGATTGGAGAGCTCATCGATCTGGCCAGAGACCACGAGGTGCAGGTGGTCTTCACCAGGGATGTTCATCCACCCGAGCAGTTCGAGGACGTCCACTACTATGACGAGTTTGAGCGGTGGGGAACGCACGTCATCGAGGGGTCGTGGGAGGCAGAGATCGTCGAACAGCTTCACGTCCGGCAGGACGATCACATCGTCGAGAAGCACACGTACGATGCCTTCCAACAGACGGAGTTCGATGGCTGGCTCTCCGCGAGACAGCTCAACGATCTCGTCATCTGTGGGACCCTGGCGAACGTCTGCGTGCTCCACACGGCAGGGTCCGCTGGACTCCGTGATTACCGCCCGATTATCGTCGAGGATGCCGTCGGATACCTCACCGAGGAAGACCGGGAATACGCCCTCGATCACGCCGACTGGCTCTTCGGTGAAATCACCACTAGCGACGATATCGAGTTTATCTGAAGATTACGAGGAGATATCGCCCTCGATGGACACGGTGACCTCGTCTCCGACCGCGAAATTGTGGTCGGAGAAGACAATCTTGATCCGGTACCGTTCAGACCGTGCACAGAACAACGATATCCCCGTGGCTTCCTTACCGTTCACCCGCACCGTGACATCGGCCCAATCGATGGTTGATCCTGAGGCAGTACCGACCGGTGAACCAAGCAGATGAACAGTTTCCGAAGGGCCAGCAGTACGGCGACCATCGGTGAGTCGATCGACGAGTCCACCATGAGGATAGTGGGGGAGCCCTCCATCGAGGATCCATCCCTCATCACTTGCAAGGCCGACCCAGGCATCACCGTCGGTTTCAGACGCTGGTGGCTCGATTTCCAGGTAGGTCCGTCCAGCCGCGACGACCGCACCATGACCGTCCCAATGGATTGGAGCTACCTCGACATCGAGCGCGAGCCTGCGGGAACCACCAGCACGAAGTAGATCATCACCCCGACCGCGGAAGCCAACGTGGAGATGGTTCCCAACCCACGGAGCGAAGAAGCCTGCTCGAACGAGGGTTCCAAGCTGCTGTCCCACGGAGACAACCTCACCAACATCGACCGTCGGATCGAGATGTAAGATCCGTGCGATCATCGCCTCCCCGGAGGCAATATCCCTAATCGGGTCCTGGCCGCCATCTGTATCGATCGCCACGACGTAGTCGAACTCCCTGGCGTAGGGTCGACGTGGTGCTCGTATTCGGTGGATGGCTACCACCTCCCCGGCAACCGGCGAAATCGCCCGATGTCCAGCAAGATATAGATCAATCGCACAGGCCGCATCATGGGCCGCATATGGTGAATTGTAGCAGGTGAACGCCTCAAACGGGGCGAGATATCGCGATGGCAGCCGAATCATCCTCATGCACTCGGGGTGCGATCGGTTTGGGTCTACCCATCGTCGACCGACCGGTTCAATGTCGGCCAGTCCGTAACCAAAGTAGATGATCCAGGTCGACGGTCGGGGAGATTCACCGGCCGCGAACCAAACGGCGCTAGCGTCTCTCTACGAGCGTGTCGGCCGGGAGAAGGAGTCGGCTGTCTGGGTCTGGCGGCCACATCGACAGGTGGCTTTCGGGCCTCGGGACATCCGACATGACGGATACGATACGGCAGTAACGGAGGTGAAAGACCAAGGATTCGAGGTCGTCGAGCGGACTGTCGGCGGGCATCCCGTCGCACACACCGGGGACACATTGGTGTTCCTACGGGCGATCCCTATCGAGGATCCACGGCAAGGTCTCCACGAACGATATGCTACGATGGTTGGGCTGATCCGGGCAGCACTAACTGGAATCGGTGTTGAGGTTGAACTAGGCGAACCACCGGCTAGCTTCTGTCCAGGGGAACATTCTCTCTCAGCAGACGGTAAGGTGGTGGGCATTGCCCAACGGGTGACGGCGAGGTATGCTGTGACGTCGGGTGTTGTCATCATCGACAGACCAACCGCCGTCGCAAAAGTACTCGAACCAGTATATACTGCGTTAGAACTTCCCTTCGATCCCGATACGGTCGGAAGCATCGCGACCGCCGGCGGTCCAGCTGATCCGACCATCGTGGCCAAAGCGATAACCGATGCGTTGCTGGATGGACACACACCGACGGCCATCTCAGCCAAAGACCTCATCGAGCCTTCCGATGTCACCTGAGCGGCTCGATTCGAACCTTTTACGCGCTCCCCGCGGTTCTAGCTGACCCAATGCTGCTCCGGGACGTTACCATACCCAACGGTCGACAGGTGGACATCCGCCTCGAGGAGGGTGTCATCGACGCCGTGGGCCGTCAACTTCGGGGTGGACCGGTTGTCGATGCCAGTGGCCTTCGAGTCACCCCCGGTGCGATCGATGTTCATGTCCACTGTAGAGAACCAGGCGGTGCACACAAGGAGACATGGGAGACCGGTTCGCGTGCTGCTGCGGCCGGCGGGGTCACGACCATCGTCGACCAACCCAACACAGATCCACCGACATCGACCGTGAAGGCGTTCCGTGAGAAGACGGACATCGCGGCTGCATCATCGATCGTCGACTATGGGATCAACGCTGGTGTCACCAAGGGCTGGGACGGTGCCACGCTCCTCGATGAGCCGATTGCCGCCCTCGGTGAGGTATTCATGGCCGACTCGACCGGCGATCTCGGTGTTGGTATGGATATGTTCGAAGAAGCACTTGAACTAGCAGCTGATGCGGATGTCCTCGTGACGGTCCACGCCGAGGATGAGACTCGCTTTGATGATGGTGTCCGTGATCGCAGTGATGCAAATGCCTGGAGTGAGTACCGTCGGCCGGCTGCCGAGGTTGCAGCCGTCGCCCGTGCATGCGAGGTGGCAGAGCGATACGGGACTCGGATCCACATCGCCCATGCGAGTACACCCGGTGCCATCGACCTCGCCCACAAGTGGGGCCAGACTGCCGAGGTATCCCCCCATCATCTGCTCCTCTCGACAGAGCACCTTGACCGATTGGGGACATTCGGCAGAATGAACCCACCATTACGGGATGAATCGATCCGCTCGGCCGTCGCCGATCGGGTTCATCACGGGTCGGTGGCGATGATAGCCACCGACCATGCTCCACACACCATCGAAGAGAAAGAGACCGACATCTGGTCGGCACCAAGTGGCGTGCCCGGTGTGGAAACGATGCTCCCACTGTTGCTCGCCCAGGTACAAGGCGGTGAACTCGATTATGAGGCAGTCGCCAGATTGACCTCGAACGCACCCGCCAGACGGTTCGGTTTCGGACGGAAAGGGAGTCTTTCTCCGGGGTCAGATGCGGATCTCGTGTTGTTCGATCCAACTGACCGTCGGCCGATCCTCGGTGATGAACTTCACACGGATTGTGGATGGACCCCATTCGAGGGGTACGAGGGAGTCTTCCCTCATCTGGTGCTCCTTCGCGGAGAGGTCGTGTATCGCGCTCCGTGGGCGGATTCGAACCTCCCCGGATCGGGTAAAGGGGAACCGTTCGGACCGATCCGTGGCAAAAATGTGGTCGAGGCTGACTAATCGTCGGTCGATTCCGCCTCGAACGTATGTCCACACGATGGACAGGTCGCCCCTTCATGACGGAGCTCGTCGCTCGCAGCACCAACCTCACGCATTACGGTGGCGATCCGATCCTCTGCTGCGAGTTCCTCATCCAACTCGAGTTCAACGCCCTCGACCTCGAGCAGGAATCGGGCGACCTCCGTCGCCTCGTAGAGCACATCATCGAGCTGCTCAGCGGTGAAAAAGTCACACATCGCCCCGTAGAGGAAGGTCGCACCGGCTTTTCTGACCTTCTCCTCGAAGGCATGTCTGGCCTGATTGACCGCCTGTGGAGTATACGGCTCGGTCATGAACGGGACGAGCTCTGGGAGATGTTCTCCAATCTTGGTCATCTCGACGCCGGTTTCGGTTCGGAAATCGGCACATAGGCGTGCGATAGCCCATTCTCGTGCAGTGATGTAGGTTCGATCTCGGAGGAACTGGTTGACTCGATCGTACTCGGCTCGGTCAACCTTCTTAAAGCGTGCATAGCGTTGGACGTCTTCGGGGATACTGGGATCGAAATCCGGTTCGACTGGTTCGTCGTCCAACAGTCCCACATCCTCGGAAGTATCATCCGATGGGGGGTCAGTCAAACCGTCCGATGGCTGGCTGTCTGGCTCTTCGATATCCTCTTCGAGGCGATCTTCATCGGAATCGGCGATATCGGGTCGTTCCGGTGGCTCCCCACTCATAGGTCACGCCTACCCCGAGACCGGAGAAAAGCGTTGCGCGGTTAAGCGTCGGTCTTAATGCCCATCGGACCTTCGCGACCATGCATGCGTGTCCTCGTCGGGATCGAAGGGAGCGACGAGTCCGATGTCGTGTTGCGAAATGCGATCGCCAGGGCCGAGGAGGCCGGAGATTCCCTCACCTTCGCGATCTTCGCGAAACCGGAGGGTGGACAAGATCTTGATACGATCGAAGCGATCGTCAGCGCAGCAATCGAGGAGTCATCCATCGATGCCATCATCACCAGGATCGATGACCGTGATCCAGCGAGCGAACTGGTCGCGATCGCTGAGCGAGAAGGCTTCGAACAGCTGGTCGTCGGTGGTGGCCGTGATACACCGCTTGGGAAACGGTACCTCGGACGGATCACCGAGTTCGTTCTCCTCAATGCAGAGGTGACAGTCCGACTCGAACGATGAACAACGCTAGGGAGTATCCATCGACCGATGCTGGCCCATTCCCAGCACCGCCGGCAACAATCGAGGACCGAGCAGGAAGAACCGTTGAGCTCGAGTTGGCCACGACAGAGACGCTCGATGGGCTCGTCGAGATGTACGATGCGTTCGATCCCGCCCAGCGTGCCCAAGGAATACCACCATCCGACCCAGAGCGTATCAAACCATGGGTCGCGACGATCCTGGATGGAGGTGTACACGTCATCGCCAGGCACGACCAATCGGTGAGCGGCCATGCGATGCTCGTCCCCGATGGTGGTGGTGCCTTCGAGCTCGCCATCTTCGTGCTTCAGTCGTATCAGGGAGCGGGGATCGGCCGACAGCTCCTCGAACACCTCCTTGGTGCCGGGGAGGCAGCCAGTGTCGAGCGGATCTGGTTGACCGTCGAACGATGGAATACCCCAGCAATGGAACTGTATCGATCGGTCGGGTTCGAGACGGTGCGAGCAGATCGCTTCGACCTCGAGATGGCTATGTCGATCCAGTAATCTGAGCCGCTCAGTCGAAATCGCGGGTTTTACCACTATTTCCGTGATTTACGCAGCTATGAAACGAGCACTTGTCGTGGTCGAGGCAGCCGACCATGTCGATGTCCATCCGACCGAGGGATCCAAGGAAATCACTAAACTGGCCGGTGAACTCGCTGCTGGCGTCGGTGCCGAATTGGTGATCATGCATGTCACAACTGAACAGGATTATCAGGACCGCCATCGGCAGCTCTCCTCCATGGAGGAGCTCGATGTCGAGTACGATGTAGATACCGCCGCCCGCGGAGCGAGGCAGTTCGCGGCAAATGTCGCGAACGAGGTACTCGCGGACATCGACGTCGAGGTGACTCCCGTTGGTAGACTGGGGGAGATCACTGAGAAGGTGTATTCTGTCGCTGAGGAGTTCGAGTGCGATCACCTGTTCATCACCGGACGTCGGCGATCACCCGCAGGGAAGGCGATATTCGGTGATGTGGCCCAATCGTTGATCCTCAACTTCGAGGGACCGGTAACCGTCACGACCGCGTAGGTGAAGTAATCTCCCTGGTATCGGGACCTTCTTGTCCGCCGCCCGGTTGCCGGTTCATATGGTCACCTCGCTCGAATGGGAGCGGTTATCGATCGCTCGAAAATCCCTACTGCCTGGGCGAGGGTTCTTCATCAGGGACACCGAATCAGACACGCCATCCGATGAGGAATTGACCGAAGCAACGGTGATCGCTATTGCCGATAGGGATGCAGACGGATTGACCTCGGCTGCGATCGTCCGTGCCGTCCACGGTGAACTTACACTGGTCCCAGCGGAGCCTCGGTCATTTCAGTATCACCTGGAGACTGTTGCAGAGCGCATCGGCGATCCGGATGCCATCTACATCCTCGACCTCTCGATTGAGGACCTCGAACCGGTCTCCGAGGCGATCACCACCATCGTAAAGGCGAGCAACAAGGTGTGTTGGTACGACCATCATGAATGGAATCATGAGACCGTCGAGGCGGTCGAATCGTCGGGGATCGATCTTGAAATCGGCGATTCTGACGAGGTCTCGACCGCAGATGTTGCCCTCACAGCACTCGGCCTTGACGAGGACGAGCAGTGGTCCGACCTCGTCGAGGTGGTCAGAGATCACGATCTCTGGCTCAGGAAGGATCCTCGCAGCGACGATCTCGCCGATTACGCACACTGGTCAGACTCATTGGAATACATCGAGACGGTGAGCGAACATGGCGCAGATCTCCCTGATGCGGTCATGGCAGATCTCACCGAACGGCGGAAGGAGAAACAAGCACTCATCGATGCGGCGGTGGCTCGAGCCGAACTTCGATCGATCGGTGAGTTCTCCATCGGTATCACCTATGGACGATGCTCACAGAATGAAGTTGCCGAGGCGATGCGACAGGCTGGTGCTGACGCTGCTGTGGTCATCAAGCCAAGCGGCGGGGTAAGCCTTCGAGGTACCAAAACCTTCACCCGTTGTCACGAGGTGGCTGAACTCCTCGGTGGCGGAGGACATCCAAAGGCAGCCGGTTGCAAGCCGGACGTGTACCATGACATGCTAGATTACGCCCATCACTGGACGACACAAGGTGCAACCGCTCGGCATGCGATCATCCAAGCATTCGAGACGGTCATCGAATCCAGTGATTGACGGATAGATTCAACCTGAATCCTCGAGGTACTTCTCAGCGATCGCATCGAGTGCAGAATCCCGCCGCCGAACAACTTCGTACGTGGTTCGATCACCAGGGAGTCGCAAACCGACTCGTTCCTCCGGTACCACGATATCGACGAGGATGCTTGAACCGATGGAGCGATCATGCAAATCTAGCCAAGAAGCGAGCAATTCCTCCCCATCTGTCTCTCCGGTTGCTGCCATCTGGGTGTTGTACAGGCCGGTGAGTGCAATGCTCCCTCGAATCGGCCGATATCGACCAAACCGGAGCTTCTCGTCAATAATCGTCTCGACGACCCCATCAACGACGAACTCCAAAGCCGCATCAGCTGGAAGCTCGAGACGGCGGCGAGCCCCACCGTGTCGCCTCACCGTGGCTCGGACCGTCTCGATCGAGGGGTGGTCGTTGGTGACCCGATCCACCATGGCGGACTACTCGATAAGTTCGTCAATCGGTGTATCGCCAGACTCGACCACGGCGAAGTTGAGTTGAGAGGTCTCAGCACCAATCTGGTTCCCTCGGACCGTGATTCGCTTTCGCTCGCCATCTTTTGTCGGACGGAAACCGGTGCCACCGGCAGAGAGGAGCTTCGTTGGTTGGGTCCCCTCGACATCGGCTCTCATCGGTCGGCCAGCCGCATCTGAACCGCCTGTGAGCTTCAGTGTGTATCCAGGAAGACCGATGGAATCACCATCGAGTTCCTCACCGAGACGACGCCCTCGGAAGTCGACATCCTCCACCTCGAACTGATGGGTGAGACCCGTTTCGGGGTCTCCAACGACACAGATGTATCCTGCCATACACGGGCGGAGTCTGTGGGCAGCAAAAAGGCTGGCGGAGCGACTCAGCCTCAATTGATCCGGTCAAATGGGATGTCGAACTCACGGAGCCGTTCGGTGTGTTCACCGATTCGATCGTCGACACAGACAAGCAAGACATCGAGGCCACGAAGGGTGGCCTCTTGGACAGCCAATGGGGTGGCAAACCTGAGGTCAGGTGTCAGTTCGAGCCGCATGAGCGCGGCTTCTGCCTCGATCCCAGCTGCAGCGATCACGTCAAGCTCCTCGGCGATTGTCATCAGTACCTCGAGATCGATCGACCGACTACCACCGTCTCGCACGCCCGGGACCGCGACGATCGATACGTGACCAAGATCATAATCGATGACTCCCTCCCAATCGCTTACACCGATGTCCTGACCGGGTTCAGCGGTGGTGACGGCAACCGCCCTCGCTGCGGTCTCTTTGACACCCTTGTCAGCATGGAGGAGACCGTTTTGCATCGTCAATCTGACCAGCTGACCCGCCTCGATGGAGTCGGTTGCGATCGCCGTCTCGTGATCGACCGTCTCGAGAACCTCGTCTGCGACATGTGTCAGGTAGGACTCGAGGGATTCCACCTCACCGAGCAACCAATCGACCCCTTCATTGGTCACTTCATACCGTCCAGGTCCGTGTTTATGCACGTAGCCATCATCGACGAGTTCTCGTAGCACCTCGCTGACTGCCTGTGTCGTCACGCCGATGGCCTCGGCGATCTCCCGCTGGCTGATCGCCGGTTGCTTATCTGCAACCTCAGCAAGGACCTGAAACCGGGTGGAGGCCCGTTTGCTCGTCAGGACCTCGGACTCCCGGTTGGTCTCCCGTTCCATGCCGATATCTCTGCGAGGGATATTCAAGGCTCTTTGGTCGATAGTCGGAAGGAGTAAGCCCTCCCACCACAGACGCGATGGCAGGGCCGGTAGCTCAGTTAGGCAGAGCGTCCGGCTTTTAACCGGACGGACGGGGGTTCAAATCCCTCCCGGCCCGTCATTTTCCACCGTCATTCGCTCAAGCTCGATGCTTGCGGAGCTAACAAACGACTGGAAGAGTGCACGGACTCGTCGTCGTATTCCAACGGATCAACAAGGGGCCGTTTGCTTAACGGCGGCGTGGGAGATAGGACAAACCACCGATTAAGACGGCGGCGAGGACCCCGAGTACACCGATACCCCAAAAGCCGAGATACCGTTCTTCCCAGACTTCATGCGCGTCCAGATGTGCTTCGAATGCCCCGATATCTGTCGTCAGCTGGAAACTCTCCTCACCCACGAAGATCGTCCCGTAGTCGACACCACCGAGGTTGTTGATGGCATTTCGCTGCAACATGACCGATTGCTCGGCTGGTCCGATCCACGAGATCTCCACACCGGCACTCGTGATGTCACCGACCGTCGCCGTGATCGGTGAATCAGCTTCCTCCGGGATGAAATCAAAGGTATCACCGGTGACAAGTTCGATCCGCTCTCTTGGACCATAGGTCTCCTCGAGGTACTCTTCCTCAGGAATCCAGGCATCATCTTCCTCGATATACACCAGGGTGTTTCCATCGGGATCTTCAGTGGTGTCGAGGTCATGCTCCGGATACGTCTCGACGAGGGTGAAATTCGCTGGTTCATCCACATCGGGAATCTCGACTCGATAGTCCGTTCCGGTGATATTCACCAGATCACCTGATTCGAGTGTATCGCTATGTTCTGCTTCCTCGACCGTATACGTCATCGTCGCAGTGAATTCACCAATCCGGGTGACCTCATACTCGGTCCCTTCGAGTGTGATTGTACTACCCTGCCTGAGCTCGTAGTCGGCGTCATCCATCGCCTCGGCCGGTCCGTCAACGAGGGTGATGAATGCGAGCGCGCCGACGGCGATGACTAAGAAGAACAACACGTACATCGCCGCTGCCCGTCTTTGCATGCGAGGTAGGTTAGTCGGTCTCGGTTTAACGGTTATCGTTTGTTTGCGCCAGGAATGGCCGAGTGTTTATGAGCCAGCGATTCTGTCATCCGGTATGGAGCAACGGGGACTCTCCAGGCGTCGGTTTCTCTCCGGTCTCGCGGTCAGTGCTGGTGGCGCCACAGCCGGCTGTCTGGGGGCTCCGACTGCCGGCGAACCCTCGACCCCCTCAGGGGAGATCCCCACACCGAGGCAGATCGATACCCCACCGGCCGATGATGAGGCAAGATATGCGGAGGTAATCGAGGCAACCATCGACTCGGTGGCGATGGTGCAAGCGATCGGTCCTGCTGGGATTATCGGGCAAGGATCAGGCTTTATGCATTCACCTGGGCTGCTCCTCACCAACGAACATGTCATCCGCGGTGCTACTGAACTCGATATCCAGCTAGCGGACAAGGTGTGGACCACCGGTGAGCCGATCGGGGAGGATGCCCACAGTGATTTGGCGGTTGTCGAGATTGACGACCCTCCACAATCTGCGATACCCATCGAACAGTCAGAATATCGAGCGACGGTTGGACAGGAGGTGGTTGCTATCGGTAACCCATTCGGTCTTGAAGAATCCGTTTCACAGGGAATCGTCAGCGGGGTAGGACGTAATCTGCCGACTGGAGAGGGCTTCAGCATCCCTGACACCATTCAGACCGATGCGAGCGTCAATCCGGGGAACAGCGGTGGACCCCTTGTTACCATGCGAGGAACCTATCTTGGGGTCATCACCGCTCGTCAAGGCCAGGACATCGGATTTGCCATTTCTTGGCGTATGGTTGATCGGGTTGTACCATCCCTCATCGAAGAGGGAACCTACGATCATCCGTTCATCGGAATCTACACACTCCCGGTTACACCAACGGTTGCCGAGGCGAATGATCTTGAGGAGATCGAAGGAGTCCTCGTGGTGGATCTGATCGATGGAGGTCCAGCAGACAATCATCTCCAGGGGAGCACAGGAGAACGGGTAGTCAGGGGGGAGACCATCCCGACCGGCGGTGATGTCATCATCGCCCTCGATGGCCATCGTATCAAGACCGACGAGGAACTTTCAACCTTCCTCGCGCTTCATACCAGTCCTGGCGATGAGTTGGCGGTGACGGTCATCAGAGACGATCAACGGGTGACCGAGCATATCGAACTCGGTACTCGACCAAGTTTGTGAATGGTTCACTGGTGAGTTAAAGCGCGAGAACGTGGTCTACCCTGATGGTAGGTGGCGTTTAATCGATATTTGGTCGATCCTTATCTTTGAGATATCGCTCGTAAATCACGTAAAGGACTGCCAACCCGACGAACCAGAACAACACCCCGATGACAGCTGTAATCAGGCCTCGCCAGAAGTCTGGTGATTCAATGAGTCCGACACCAAGTAACGCGGACAACACCATCTGACGTTGCTCAGCGATGGATGCTCTTGAAAGAACCGACAGCGGTTTAGGTATCATCCAACCGTGAACGGTTCGGTAATCGGGGTGATCCGACCTGTCTCGACGTCATGCCACTCGAGTGTGATTGTGCCAGAACCACCACCGAGGGGCATGAGTGTGGCTGAATCTCCCTCTTGCATCACATCGCCATCGAGATACTCACAGAGGGTTTCACCATCTGTGAAATCACCCGTGATGATAATCCGCTCACAATCGACCGAATCCCCACCACGATGGTGAAGCACCGGTGGATCTGAGGGATCGACCTGCCAGTCGACCTCAGGAGGACCTCCCTCATCGGATTCGAGTTCGAAGAGTACGGTCCCGACACCGACGACGAGGAGGAGCGTCAGTCCAAGGATGATACCGACACCGACGGCTACTGAGATGGAATTAACCCCAGCGCTGGTATCGGTGTCACCGTCCATATCGACCCAATGGGACCGACTACAGTGGCCTAACCCAAATCCGTTCCGACGGCGCTCGGTCCATCCATCATCTCCGAGATCCTGGTCTCACGGAGCAACAGGTACCGATCGCCGCCCATGTGCCACCATACCCTGATCGTGATCGATCCCGATGTCTGATCGACCGGGATCACCGCATGAGTCCCACTCATCCATCGGTTCGGACCGATCTTCGCCAGACTCATCGGTCGCTCCCAGTCGTCTACCGTGATCAAGACTCGATTTCCATCGACGGCCGGTCCGCCATCGTGTTCGATGGATACCGTTTCACCTTCCATCGTTGCGATGGTCCAACTCACCTGAGGTGGTGGAGTCATCGGAACTACCGATGAGATAACGAATATCCCGAGACTGGTCACCATGAGGAGTGTCAATGCGAGCAATAGCACCGAGGCCAGGACCGACGCATTTGCTCGGGGATCAAGCGAATCACACCCGGTCATATTGACCGTCGATGGTGGCTCAATCGGGTAAAAATGACGCCCAATCAACGGCCGAGTGAACCGAGTTCATCGTGGCTGTGAAGATGGCCGAGCACCGCATCGTGCAACGGGCCATTCGAACCGACTAGCTCGTTTTGATCATCGACATCGCTGTACAGTTCATACTCCGTCCCATGGACATCCGTCAACCTTGCCCCAGCAGCTCTGGCGATAACTACCCCCGCTGCGACGTCCCACGGGAATGTATCGTACTCCCAGGTGGCGTCACAGCTACCGGCTGCAAGGTAGCACAGATGTAATGCCGCTGAACCGAGCCTCCTCACTCCTCTTGTGACCTGATAGAAATGGACGAGGAACGCCCCATCAGGATCGTATCCCGACATGAAGACACTCTCGGCGAGTTGGTCGCGATCTGTTGTGGAGATCTGACTGCCGTTACGGAGGGCCGGACCGCCCTCGACAGCACTGAAAAGCTCGTCCGTCTCTGGTGCATATACCACCCCTACCACGGGTCGTTCGTCCTTCACCAGGGCGATCGAGACCGCGTAATTCGGGTTTCCATTGGCGTAATTTCCGGTTCCATCGAGCGGATCGATGACCCAGGTATACGAACTCTCACCCTCTTGATGGACCGTCTCCTCAGAATGAATGTTGTGGTCAGGAAATTCATCTTGGATGATCGAGGTGATGATACTCTCAGAGTGGAAGTCTGCTTCGGTGACGATATCCGCTTTATCAGACTTGTACTCGATCGATTCTGTCTTGCCGTGCAAATCTCGAAGCTGTGGCCCGACACTTCTCGCGGCTTCCTCAGCCAGCTGTTTCGCATGGGCGAAGATATCGTCGGATGGTGAAGCGGTGATGATCGGTGATGGTGGATCTGGCACCTGACCACGCCGGGGATGCCAGCCGAGCCGTTCTGCAAGCAATTCGAACTCGCCTGCTTCGACGCTCGTTCGGATGAGTTGCGCGCTCCGATCGGCTCGTTTGACTTTGGTCGGAGTTCGAGGATCGAGGTGTCGATAGTGGCGGCCCCCATCGACAGACAGCTCAACCCGAGCATCCGCGCGAATCATGAGCGGCAGTCCATCATGGAGAATGATGGGACGGGCAGAGAGGTCATGGATGAGAACCGGACTCAACTGCAGGGTATGGTTGTTCCTGGGATGATGAATCGGTCCGCCAGCCGAAAGCGCCATCCCGGTGGCACCAGTTGGGGTGGCGACGAGCATCGCATCTCCCTCGAAGCTGCCAACATATTCGTCGGCGAGGAATGCTTCGAACCGAGTGATCTTCCGATCGACGGGCTCATCTGGTGGTGCATGTCTGAGCACCACATCGTTGAGTCCGGTGGCATCAAGTCCATCTGCCTGGACTCGAAGTCGTGTCCGCTCTTCGAGGAAGGCCTCCCCCCGGATAACCTCTCCGAGGGCATCGGTCAGGTCCGCTGGGTCGACCCTGACTAAGAACGCACGGGTCCCGAGATCGACACCAAGGACTGGAATCTCAAGCGGGGAGAACGCTTTGACACCCTCGAGGAAGGTCCCATCACCACCGATCGTCACCCCGATGGTACTGGTGCCATTTTCGAGTGTGGCCTCAATCTCATCATCAACGGCGTAAACCTCGAGGTACAGACCATGCTCGTCCACCCAATCACTGAGGGTGTCGACCACGGGTGAGTCGGGATCAGCCGTGACCGCCACGATCCGTTCGGTGGTCATCAAGCGGCGCCCTCGCATGGGCAAACCTCCGTTGGGCACGGTAAAAAGCTACGTCTACTCGACCCGTGTCCCAGTGACGACAACCGGATGATCGGAATTGAGGATGACCGACTGGGCCACACTCCCGAAGATGGCCTTCCCGATCGGAGATCGTTTTCTACCACCGAGGACGATCATATCTGGTGCGAGATCCTCAGCGGTATTGGTGATAATATCGGCCGGGTCGCCACTCTCATCCATGATCGAATAGGTGACCCCCACCTCATCGAGGCGTTCTGAACAGCGGCGTACCGAACCGACCCGTTCGGCTGATTTGAATCGCTTGAGTTCGTCGGGGAGCTCCTCGTCATCTTCCCCGAAAACGAACAGGAGGGTCACTTCGACCGAAGATGCGGCGTCAGGCAATGATGCGACGAACTCGGCCTGTGTCCTTGCCCGTTGCTCATCGAGATCAAGCGGCACTAATACCTTGTACATGGTCGGTGGTTCCACTGCTACGGCGTAAAAGCTGCCTAATGAGCCTATAGAAGGTCGAGATCTTCAGCGATGATTCGGGCGAGTTCATCCTTGATCACAGGATCAACCGTTGCGATAGCTTCACCAGCATGCATCCGATCGTTGTGCCTTTGGATTGTCTCACTTGCCCGTTCTAACGGCAACTGTGTCTCGGTATCACAGGCGGGACAAGTCACCGTGATTTCGTGTTCCTCAATCATCGATTCCTCGCTCATCGTCGCCATCGACGCGAGTAGTATGAATGAGCCTTCTGGAACGATTGATCACACAACGGGATATCGTCGAGTTAGAGCCCGTAATCTTCGGTCGAATGATAGTGCTTCCAGGCACCGGTAATCCGATCGGGTTCGAACCAGAGTGTGCCATCGTCAAGCTCGACCGTGACCAGATCGTCTCCAATCTCCGTATCGTGGAGATGGAGCTCGATCGGTTCATCGAATTCCTCAACGAGGACCATAATTTCACCCGATGCTTCGAGCTTGGACTTGAGTACGTCTGGATCCATGATGCTAACCTCAATTCGATTATTAGGTCGGGGTACCGATAAATCACCTGGCCAATTCTCATCGCTGTCGAATCCGTCGAATCCCGAGAATTAACACAAGGGCGGTCATCGCACCGAGGAAGAACATGAGACCTGGGTACGCCTCGAAGAATGTCTGACTCACAGAGGTAACTTCGATGTACATCGGCTCTTCCAGTTTGATCTGATCACCATCGAGGATTCCAGTGGTTGTCACGTATGCATCAAGATCAACATTCATATCCCCATCCTCGGCGACCTCGGTCTCGGTTCCCTCGCCCGACAAAAGGGTCCCAGAATCGGACTTGTCAGCTTCTCCCATGGTCGTTGCCACTGCCTGAATCGCCACGGAAATGAGCCCGATAGCAACGATCGGTGCCAATGCCTGTGCTACCCGCTCTCGAATCTGACTACCATTGTCTTCTTCCCCAGAGACGATGATGAGGGGCTCGCCTGTCGGGGCGTACACCTTCATCTCCCGCCCTTTCTCTGAATAGATGGTATCGACAACGCGGATTGCGTCCACTGATTGAAGCTGTTTCACATGGTATTGTGCATTCTGTCTGCTGGTCCCAACTGCATCAGCCACCTCAGACAGTGTACTTGCTTGGTCGTGGAGTTCGAGGATGATATCGCGAGCAGTATCGGATGAAAGTGCCGCGAGTAGTTGACCAGCCTCGTCGGTGGCCAAATCGAGCACCATCGGCTCAGCAGGTGACGGTTCAATCCGTTGCCGAAGTGAGGTCAAGTATCCACTCAACGTAAATCACCACCCAGCGTGGTTGTTCCATCCATGAGCTATATGAGCTGGTTAACACCGGAGGGTTTAGTCACCAACGTTTAGTAAAAAACCAGTTTGACTCTACATGGCGACCATGAGTGAATGACTTTAATCACGATTTTACCAATGGACGGTCTCCGAGTGAACCGTCTCAAACCAGTTCAGAGAGCAAGATAGCGGCCAAACTAAAGTAGATGATTAAGGCAGTGACATCTTTGACAGTCGTGATTAGTGGATCGGAAGCAGCCGCTGGATCTAACCCGACCTTGTGTGCAATCCACGGTATCACATATCCGACTACCGAAGCGACAACGCAGACGGCAACCAATCCAACGAATACCACCACGGCCAATTCGAGGGCGAATTCTTCTCCCTCGATGACTCCTTGCCAGAGGTATGCAGCTGCCGCACCGAGCGTACCGATGAGGACTCCGATCACCAGTCCAATCACGCCCTCTCTGGCAAAGTGCCGCATCGCATTACGATCATCAATATGACCAACAGCAAGTCCACGGACGAAGATCGTCGATGCTTGCGTGCCGACGTTACCACCCATGTCCATGATCACTGGGACGAAGAAAGCCAGCGCGACGACCGCTTCGAGTTCAGCCTCGAACTGTCCGATCACTCCACCGGCAAGGAGACCTCCGGCGAGGGCGACCACTAACCACGGCATCCGGATACGGAGAATCTTGAGATATGAAGATTCGAGGATGGCAGCGGATCGGCTGAGCTCCACATCTGCGAAGGTGAACCCAGCATGTTTGAGGATGTCCTCGGTTGCTTCCTCCTCCATGATAGCCATCATATCTTCCGATCTGAGAACACCAAGGAAGAGCCCCTCCGCATCGACGACCGGGAGAGCTCTGAATTCTAATCGTTGTATCAATTTAGCCGCTTCCTCGACATCCATATCAGCCCCGACGGATACGACATCGTCAGTCATGTACGATGAAACTAACTCATCTTCCGGTGCATTCAACAGCTCTCTCAACGAGAGCACACCTGTCAGATATCCATCTGCATCGATGACATAAACATAGTAAATGGTCGTTTCATCGTCCTCCGGTTCGAATGACCGGAATTGATCGATCGCCATCCCGATGAACGTGTCTTCCTCGACGACGACGTATTCCTCGTCGATAATATCTTCAACAAAATCGATGTGCGATTCGAACTCGAGGGACTCGGTCATTCGCCACCACCTCGGTCGTCAGCGCGCCGTTCTCGTTTGCGGATAACTCCATGCCCGGTTGGACTCGAATCTGCGCTGGCGAGCAAGATTTCCAGACGGCGAATGCTTGCCAATCTTGAAGGCATACCTGGAAAAATCCGAATGTCGATAATAAGAGTTCCCAACTTAGGCAATCACGTGTTCATCCATGCAGTCGAGAGTGAAGATGGACCGTTGTGTCAACAAGTGTGATACCAAACTACGGAAACGTTCCGTCCAGGCATTCTCGTGGTCGGTTTGTTAGTGATGTGCGGAGAATTTCATCGAAGCAGTTCGAAGGCCCCCAGTCACTTCAAGGTAGTATTCCTGAAGATGTATGGTCTTCCAGCCATCCATTCCCACCGGGCAACGGATCAGGTTCACCAACACCCCAAGGGGCATCGGGCTCGGTTGTGCCAGGACAAAATTCATCACCGGACGTATTCTTCAAGAAACTCGACGATCGCCTGATACGCCTCGATCCGGTTTCTGAGCTTCGAGAATCCATGCCCCTCATCATCGAAGATGAGTTTCCTGACTGGTATCTCTCTGGTTCTGAGTGCTTCGACGATCTGTTCAGTCTCACCGACCGGTACCCGTGGATCATTGGCACCATGGAGGACGAACAGAGGGGTCTCGATGGCATCGGCTCGATCAATCGGGCTGATCTCCTCGAGAAGCTCTCGATCAGCGGCAAGACTACCGTACTCTGCCTCGCGGAGTTTGCGTCGCCAATCCCCGGTGTTCTCGAGGAAGCTCACGAAGTTGGCGATACCAACGATATCAACCCCAGCTGCCCATCGTTCAGGGTACTCGATGAGTGAAGCCAAGACCATGAACCCCCCATAAGAACCACCAAGAGCGACGAGTCGATCGGTGTCGACCACCGGTTGTGCGTTGAGCCAATCAAGCGCTGCGCCGATATCAGCAACCGAATCCATCCGGCGTTCAACATCATCCAATGCTGCATACGATCTGCCATATCCGGACGAACCCCGCACGTTCAGTTCGAGAATCGCATATCCATTGGCGAGGAAATACTGATGGACGCTGCTGAACGATGGTCGGCGCTGGCTCTCGGGTCCTCCGTGTATATCGACGATGGCCGGGGTCTCCCCTAATTCGGCATCACCTGGCGTGCTCCAGAGTGCGGGTATCTCCAGACCATCGAAGCTCTCGAATCGGATCAGTTCCGGGGAACGAAACGGCGACCGTGGGATGCCAGCCGTTGATGCATCGGTCCATCGAGTCGCCTCACCAGTCGTCGAATCCACCACAAAGATGTTCGGGTTGAGCTGGCGACTCTCTGTTCCGATCGCGAAGCATGCTGCATCTGGGAAGAATGAGATACCACCGGCAACCCCCGGCGGGAGCTGGGCCGTACATCTGTCTAGAAGCGTACCATCGTCGATATCAGCGACAGTCACCTCGGTGAATCCATCGACGTTACTGGTGTACACAAGCCGTCCGGTCTCCTGATCCACTTCGACCTCGGTGATGCTCCAGTCGCCTCCATCTCGGATCGTCTCGATCGAGCCCGTCGTGGAATCGATGGCGACGAGTTCCATCGTATCAGCATACACGTCGCTTGCCATCCAAATCCGTTCACCATCCGAGCCCCACACCGGTGAGATGTATCTGGTCGGCCCGTCCGTATCCGTGAGTTGGGTGAGCTGGTTGGTCCCAAGGTCGAGGATATGAAGCTCGTGTTCCGAGCTCGCGAATGCCTCATGAACGAGAAGACGATCGTCAGTCGGTGACCAGCCGGCGGCGGTGAGCCAGCCATCCCCCTCATAGACCAGTCTTGCCTCGGAATCGTTCCTCGATTGCACGTAGACATCGAACACCGATATATCGCGGTGGTTCGAGGTGAACGCGAACTGATCACCGTCGTTGCTCCACCCGCCCCAACGATGTTTTGCCGATGGTCGGGCGGTCATCGGTTCAATGTCGCCGCTTGATGGGTCGAGCAAGAAGAGTTGCTCGCGCTCATCACCACCATGGTCCATCCCGTAGATCAGCTCAAGCCGTGTCGGAGACCAAGAACAGAAGGTAACACGTTCATCCGAGAATGTCAGCTGCGTTGGCCATTCCTGAACCCTCGAAAGCGTCCACACTTGGGGGACACCGGTCGTATCTATCAGAAATGCGAGTGTTCCATCGGGGGCGACACTCGGAGATGTCGCAGCACGGATGTTGAGGTATCGCTCGATGTCGTGACCCATGCCAGCTGGATGCGAGCACATGGTGTTATGGCTTGTGACCGAGGCAAAGCCTGGCTACCAAGTATTATAAGGGGGCGACGATACCACCAAGCAACCGGTCGACGCTGATGAGATCGGAGAAGTGAACAGATCGACGATGGTAGACCTCGCGACAGTCGCGTTGTTCGTCGTGGCAATTGGCGCCAGTTTCTTCGCTGCATGGACCATCGGCGCCGGGTCCTCAGGATCAACGCCATTCGCACCGGCAGTCGGTGCCCATGCCATGACGACCATGCAGGCGGCATTTGTGGTAGGGTTACTTGCGCTCGCCGGCGCAGTCTTACAGGGCGGTGCGATCACTGAGACCATCGGTGAGGGTCTCATCGATGGACCATCGCTCTCACCCGTGGCTGCGGTGTTGGCCCTCCTCATCGCATCAGCATACATCGCTGCTGGTGTGTTCAAGGGATACCCGATCGCCACCGCGTTCGCCATCACTGGCAGCGTGGTTGGCGTCGGACTCGCGATGGGTGGGGATCCGGCGTGGAGGACTTACACCGGATTGATCGCGTACTGGGTTCTGACACCGATCCTCGTCGCACCTCCAGTCTACGTTCTCACGAAAGCGCTGCGAAGCGAGCGCGTTCAACAATCGACGATCATGCCGCTGCTCGCAGCAAGCGTCGGCCTCGTGGTCGCCAATATGGAGTTCCTCATCCTCGGCGATGATGGCGAGCCAGCTTCGATCGCAGGGGTCCTTGGGAGCTATCTTCCGCTCGGCACCTACGGCGGTATCGCCCTCGTTTCACTTGTGATCGCCATCATCGGTGCTTGGCTAAGCTTTAAGGATACAACTCGAGATCCGGCTGGCTCCCAGCGTCGATTTCTCCTCGCATTGGGCTCACTGGTTGCATTCACCGCTGGAGCTGGGAAGGTGGGACTTGCGGTCGGTCCCCTCCTTCCACTTGCCGGTGAGGCACCGGTCACCGTCACCCTCACACACGTTCTGCTCCTTGGCGGGTTGGGCATGCTGTTGGGTACCTGGATGGCATCTCCGCGGATGATCAAAGCGCTCACGCAGGATTACTCCATGCTCGGTCCTCGTCGATCGATCGCCATCCTCATCCCTTCGTTCGTCATCGCCCAGGTCGGGGTGTTCCTTGGGCTACCAATGTCATTCAACCAGATCTTCATCTCGGCCATCGCGGCGACTGGATACGCGGTAGGGGCGAAATCGGTGAGTGAGCGAAAGCTGTTGATTACTGCACTCGCTTGGATCGGATCAATCATCTTCGGTCTGGCTGTCGGTTTCGCAGCCTTCACCGGTTACGAGCTGCTGTCATCACTCCGCTGAAGGTGACTGCTAGGCAACAAACCATCCGGTGGCGAGTACGTATAGTCCAACTATCACCAAGACCACCGGTACCAATCGTGTCTCGATCCAGTCGGGCAATTCGAATCTGGTGGCGGTCGTCCTGGCGATGGTCAATGCAAGCACATAGACCACCCCAGCCAGCACCAGATACCATGCCACGACCACGAAAAGTTGTCCGATGCTGAGATCGGCGAAGAAGGGAATGAAAACGGCGAGATTTTCGCCGCTTAAGCCAATCCCAGCCGACATTACGATGCCGATGCGACGGACCGTACTGGTGTCCAATGGCTCCAGTTGATGGGATCGTTCTGGTTCATTGCTGACCAAGCCCCAGACTCCCAATCCGAGCGGCACCACACCGAGGAGGAACGTCCATAGTCCTAGAAGCTCGGCCACCAACAGGGCCCCAGCTACAGCTGCAACCAGGCCGACACCGAATCCGAGATAATGGCCGACGAGTATCTCGTGACGGGCGTAGGTTTCATCGAGGAAGAAAGCCGCCAGCACCACGAGCGTGTCGACGTGCGTGACCACGAAGAACCAGACTGCAAGGAAGAGGATGGCGTCCACGATAATCGGTCTAAGCTGCAGCTACGATGGTGTGAGACTTAGAATAGACGGTCTCTCACTGAAACTCCAAATCAACACGGCTCCCAGTCACCGAGAGACATCAAGTCGTCACCGTCTTCGAGGGTCACCGTCAGGCACTCTCCCTGCGCGATATCCGCCTCGAGTACCACCGGGAACGCATTATTACCTCTGCTGGGAAGATCGAGGACAACGGTTCCCGACTGTGAGTCGCTATGGGAGACGGTCGCCGTGTCACCGTTGGCCTCCTCGGCGGTGAAGGTGACATCGGCGGGGGCAGACAACTCGTACTCAAGGGTGACGATGTCGGGCCGATTCTGCTGGCCGAACGTTTGGATATTGACGACATCGAGCTGGGTGAACTCCGGCGGACCGGTCACGCTCACCGTCCGCCATTCGCGGTCTTGGTCAGACAACACCTCGAAGTCAATCGCCGGCGCGTCCCCCGTCTGTGTCACGTACGTCAGTGTCAAACTAGTTTGCTCGCCACTTTCAAGGGTCACCGATTCGCTGTCTGCCTCGTGGTCGAAGTTACCGTCCTGGTTTCGATCGACGTTCAGTCGAATCGGCTGTGTGGCATCCTGATCACCGGTGTTTTCGACGGTTACCTCCACGTCGACCGGCTGGCCCTCGGCGACATCGTCATCGTAGTCGTCGACCGTGACCTCAAAATACGCCGGAAGCGGTTCGCCTGGTTCGAATACCGTGACCGCTTGCGTGTCGGTATCATCCTCGCTTGCG
>SKSH01000081.1 GCA_007118075.1 Halobacteriales archaeon | reverse complement strand
TTCAGCCGGTGAAATCAGTGAATTAGATAAATCAACATAAGGTCACATTAAGATTCCGACAATGCTATGTCAGAGTTGCACACAATGGATTCATGGTGGGCTACTCTGACGGTCGATACTGCGATACCAAAGGTACGAATGAAAAGGTATTGACATCACATCCCACAGCGGGTCACGAACAAGAGGATATGAGCGGAATCGACCAACCGCAAGTGGTACATACCAACCTGCGATCGGCCTCATCAGTTCGACAGGCGATTGGTGAGCGACGGATCTCTCGACGGGCGACGATCGCCGCGGCGGCTATCGGGATGGCTGGGATCGGTGGGCTCGGCTTCTCGGTGCTCGGGTCGAGTCATGCGACCGAGATCCACAGCTGGGAAGATCTCCACAACGTGCGCAACGACCTCGGCGCTGATTACATTCTAATGACCAACCTCGATGCGGATTCACCGGGATACGACGATTTCGCCGGGCCTGGTGCAGATGGGGGAGCTGGTTGGGAGCCGATCAGGACCTTCACTGGGAATTTCGATGGGGACGGCTACACCATAGGCGATCTGGTGATCGACCGTGGCCAGAACGATGTCGGTCTGTTCGGTGAGACCAGCAGCACAAGTACGATCACCGATCTCATCCTTTCTGACCCTGATGTGACCGGTGGCCGAGATGTGGGTGCGATCGTCGGTGCGCACAACGGGACCGTCACCGATAGCTTTGTTCTCGGTGGCTCGGTCACCAGTGCAACGACCTCGACGGATGGACACATCGGGGGGTTCGTCGGGGTACTCTATGCCGGAGAGATCCTTCGATCCGGTACCTCGGCCACCGTGTTCGCTGAGGATGCCGGGGAGGTCGGCGGCTTCGGTGGCGATATGGCTGGAAGTGCCGGCGTCGAACAGGGCTACGCGCTCGGCGACGTCACTGCGGACACTCGGGTCGGTGGATTGTTCGGTGATGCCAATGGTGGGTCGGACATCATCAACTGCTACGCGACGGGTGCCGTCACGGGTGACTCTGCCGTCGGCGGGCTCCTCGGCAGGGAGGAGGGTGGTGAGGTTGATATCGTGGACTCGTACTGGGACGAGGGGACAACTGGCCAGAGTGACGGGATTGGGGACCCCTATTCGGGCGACAAGGGGACCCCATTGTCAACCGACGAGATGACCGGTGAGGATGCGGCGGTGAACATGATCGGCTTCGACTTCGACGATACGTGGCATCTGGTCGTCGACGGGCAGGGTATCAACCCGATTCCGAGGGCGGATGGCTATCCCGTCCTCCAGGGTGTCGATGTGGGCACACAGCTCGATGCCCAAGGGGTCGAGTGGGACAACCCTTCGATCCTGCGGATCGACAGCGGTGGGGATGTTACCATCTCGAATGTCACCGTCGACGGCGGCGACGAGTGACGGTATACGATAGCACCCTCGAACGTCTCTTCATTCGGTTCGGGGGACGCCTTTCGTCTCAACGCCTCATCTGGTCGTAGATGTACCAGAGGAGGGGCCCCGACGCTGATTCAGCTGATACCCTCATCGACTCGCTCGTCGAGAACTCCGGGCGTGACGGGTGCTGCGGAATGATTGCCGCTAGCACGCGATAGGCTATCAACTCAGTCGGATCAGCGGACATTCGACCCGCTTATCTTACAGCGAATATGTACCTCGACCACGCATGCGCGTCTCCGTCGTCATCTGCACGTACACCACCGACCTCTATCCACATCTCACGGAGGCGGCTGCGAGTATCCTCGGGCAGACGCATGAGGATATCGAGCTGGTGTTGGTCTCCGATGGGAGCGAGGAGGTCTATGCGTTGATGCGCGAAGACTACGGGGACCATGAGGAGGTGATCGTCTCGATGACCGAGGAGAACGTCGGCATCTCCGAGGCCCGCAATCACGGAATCGAACTGGCGACCGGCGATGTCGTCGCCCAGATCGACGATGATGCCCTCGCTGAACCGGATTGGGTTGCGGAGCTGGTGCGGGTGTACGAGGAGACCGATGCGATCGCCGTCGGTGGTCGGATGACGCCAGCCTGGGTGGCTGGCAAACCTCGGTTCCTCCCTGAGGAGTTCTACTGGTTGATCGGGGTGACCCATGACGGCTTCGCCGAGCCCATGGAGGAGGTCCGCAACACCTTCGGGTCGAACATCTCGTTCAAGCGAGAGGTGATCCAGTCGCTCGGTGGCTTCGAGGGGAAGGTCGGCCGCAAGGGCGATCTCGAGATCCAGGCCCACGAATCAGAGCTCGGGACCAGGCTTCGACAGGAATACGGTCGTGGTGTCATCTACAATCCCGAGGCGAAGGTCGCCCACAAGGTGTTTGATTATCGCACCCATCGTCGATGGCTCATCAAACGAGCCTTCTGGCAGGGGGTCTCAAAGCGTGGATTGGAGAAGTTACTCCCTGATGCAGCTACCGCAGAGGAATCGGCCTTCCTTGGATATCTTTTCTTCTCAGCCACCCCTCGCCGGCTCAGCTCACTCATCCGACGGCCAAGTGCGACGAAGGTGCGCCAGCTCGTCTGGTTGTACCTGTTGACCGGGCTCGTCGGTATCGGCTACCTCTATGGGATAGTCAAGTGGCGAGGGCAGGTACTCGATGCCTGATGGCCATCTGACAATCAATAACGTCACATAGGTCGGAGTCTCATCTGGGGGCAATGAGTCAGTCCGTCGACGGGACGATCGGCGTGGTTGGTCTCGGATATGTAGGCCTTCCGCTGTCACTGGCGTTCCGCGAGGCAGGCTACGGTGTCGTCGGGGTCGATATCGATGAGACGAAGATACAGCAGCTGACCGATGGGCGGTCTTATGTCACCGACATCGGTGATGCATCGATTGCATCGGCGGTCGGTGATGGATTTGAGGTGACGACGTCGTACGAGGACTTGGCTGAGGTCGATGGCGTGGCCATCTGCGTGCCGACGCCGCTACGCAAGACCGGCCAGCCGAATCTCTCGTATGTGGCCGATGCCTGTGAACGGCTTGCTAGCGTCGTGAAGGAGGGGTGTACCGTCATCCTCGAGAGTACCGTCTACCCGGGGGCGACCGAGGAGCTGGTGGTGCCGAAGTTAATCGATAACGGGCGAACCGTCGGTGAGGATATCTACGTGGCCTTCTCGCCAGAGCGTATCGACCCTGGCCGTGATGA
>SKSH01000221.1 GCA_007118075.1 Halobacteriales archaeon | reverse complement strand
GTTCATCCCGTGGTCTGGCGAGGAATAGTTGTCCGTTCGGATCACCGTGGGGGGTCTTACTCCAGTCTCCACAGACGTATGCTCCATCCAATGCATCGACCGAGCCCCGGTAGATTGCACCACCGATGATGGCGCTCCCATGTTGCGTATCGAAATCGAACTGGTCGAACGGTGGATCACCCTGTGGCACGTACTGTGGATATTCGATCAGTGGATCGAGTAATTCCTCCCCACCTCTAACTTCATCTGGAGTCCGTTCTGGACAATCGTCGTGTGGTGACCGTGATGCTTCCTCGTCGTAGCAATGCGTTCCCTCCCGGATGTTCCAACCGTAGTTCCCACCACGTTCTACGAGGTTGACGATCTCGAAGAGGGCCTGGCCGACATCTGCTACATAGAGAGCTTCACCATCGAATGCGGCACCCCATGGATTTCGCATGCCCCATGCATAGTATTCATCCCGATGCCCATCGAGGCCGACGAGCGGGTTATCTGGAGGGATCCCATATGGGCGGCCGTTGGATTCGGTATCAACGTCGATGCGGAGCACACCACCGAGGAGATTATCGGTGGTCGTCTGGCTGAATGAGCCCGAGCCAGTGTTCTCCTCGTACCAATTCGGATCGTGTTCCTCGAGCCATGCTTCCTCTCGGTGTTCTGGGACACGACCACCGTCTCCGGTCGTCGTATACAGGTAGCCATCCGGGCCGAAGAGGACACTCCCGCCCTGATGGATCACGCTCGGTTGTGGGATACGCAGGAGCTGTCGTTCACTAGCGGGATCGATAGTATCTCCGTCACTCTCGAACTCGGCAAGTACCTCGGTGTTCCAACCGGATGGTTCACCGGTTCGAGGTATAGCACTGTATCTGACAAATACACGCCCGTTCGACTCGAAATCTGGATGACAGGCGATGCCAAGAAGTCCTCGTTCATCAAAATCGTCGCCGATATCGATCACTCGATCGGTGAGGTCTACGGCCTCAGATACGTCATGCTCGGCATCGATGTGATGGACAATGCCTGGCTGATCAGTGAGAAAGAACGAACCAGAGCCGTCAGGAAGTTCGACCATATCCGTTGGATAGGTGAACCCCCCTGCGATGCGTTTCAGTCTCACGGCTGGGCCATCGGGGATGACCGTGGGACGGATGAACGTCGGATTGAGACAACCAGCGAGTCCCATACCACCGGCGGCCACACTGGCCAAGAGCGACCTGCGTGAGAGAGACGTATGGGACCTATTACGACGGGGCATATCACTGGATTACCAATACAAACCTCAAATTCTTTCCGACCTCAAGTAACCGCTGTATGGCCATGGATCGAAGACATTCCGTGATGGGCCTGCTCCAATTTCTGCCACGAGCAACAATCTCCCGTTAGCTTAGACTTCAGTGATCGATAGCCACCTCGTCGAAACTCCTGTCTCCGTGAATCGCAATTTCCCCAACGGAGAGACGCAGCGCACCAGTACTCAGATTGAGCTATGCGTTCTGGATTGCGGCCTGATCGTCCTTGTAACTGTATTGATCTCTGAACTCCTGGATGAGTTGCCCGATCTTCGAATACCAGTCATTCAGGAGGCGTTGCATCTCGTCGGCTACCATATCCGGGTCGGAGGCGGTGAACACGTGGTAATATCCTCCGTCATCATAGTTGATCTGCTCTTTTTGAACGAATCCGGTTTGCACCAGCCGCTGAACGGATCGATACGCTGTCGATCGTTCTCGATCGACTGCATCGGCGATCTCATCAACCGTTAGGTGCTCGCCACTGCTCACAATCGTGCCAAACACCTCACGGTCGAGATCTTTGAGACCATAGATGCATTCAAGAAGATGGTCACAGGATAAGTCCTGTCGGAGGTATTCGTTCATCGAGTCTGCCATCGGTGACAGTTGGTACGCCCGGTTGAAAGAAAAGCCTTTGCACAATACGTACAATACCGTACTTACGTCCCTGGAACGGGGGCGAGGGTGGCCCCATAGAAGGCCCCAACGGTGAGGATTCCAATGGCTCCCACAAGGATCGGCCAGGTGTATCTGGTTCCGCTGATAAGCCTCGGGATGTCACCTTGCATCTGTGTCATCGGCGGCAACGCAGCTGACCTGATGATCGCCAACTCGATCCCGAAGAGGACGACCGTTGCGGCAGCTGACATCATACAGAACGGACAGATCGCACCAATCGGAACGAGTTGAAGGTACACGAAATACGCTGAGGCGATCACACCTGTGACGGTGATTGGCGTGAGAATCTTGATGATCAACGGATGACGGGTATCGAACCACCAGATGGCGAGGATGATCGTGGTGAGATAATACATCGCCCCGAGGGTCGCCAGTGGGATGGGTCCGACATACGCCCAACTACTGGTGATGACCTCAAGACTACCGCTAACTGTTGCACCATCTGGAATTTGCGGGATCGCCCAAAAGTGGATTCCACTGAGGAATATACTCACCGCCCATCCGAACACTGCTACGGCCGTGAAGACGCCGAATAGGGTGGTGACCCGTGAAGGATACTCGGTGAACGTCTCGAAGTTTGGTTGCTGATTTGTCTCAGTTGACATCTATGCTGGATTTGGAGATTGGTTCTCATAAGTATTGTGGAATTTTCCCAATACTACGATATCGGTATGTGCGGAGGCTGTGAAATTTCTTCATTTTCAGACATCTTATCGGGACACTTCGAATATTGAAGATTATTGAGGAAATATTATTGTAGATTCTATACAATACTCTTCAGCTAATTGTAATCGAACTGCACTGTGCGGGATTGCCAGTAACGTCAAGGATTTTGGTGCAAGCCCATCATCTACCGATATGGGATACTCACAACTAGGGATGGCACCTGGAGGCAGAGAGGTAGGTATTGATGACGATTGAGGACCGCATCCTCCTTCCGCTTGCCTCGATTACCGATGCACAGCGTACGGTTGAAGCCCTCATCGCGGTATATGCCGACGCAGATTACCGACCGCTCGTGATCCCGATGCACATCATCGAGAAGGGGGATGGTTCGATCGATCGACTTCCAGTCAATGCACAAAAAGGGCAAGCAGCGGAGCTCTTCACATACGCCATCGAAGAACTTGAGGCGGCTGGTTTCGAGGTAGCCCCTGCGCTGTTTTACGGCAGCAATGTCGTGGATACCATCATCGAAGCTGCTACCGATGACGGTGCATC
>SKSH01000195.1 GCA_007118075.1 Halobacteriales archaeon | reverse complement strand
GTAACCCACGAAGTGGTGAGCAATCGGTCATCCTCATGCATGGGACATCGACATCCGGTACCAAGCTCATCGACCGACACGAACGACGGCTGCTCGAGCGCCTCCCAAGTCAGTTCCCTGATGCCCTCGCTGACCTCGACCCACACCTCATCAAGTCGGTCCTCACGGCGACTACACAGCGACCGTCGCTCGCGGTCCCTGAATGGATGTGGAAGGTTGTTGAGGCTACCGTAAGGGGCCCAGGGCAGGTCGCAACTGCACCTGAGGTCTTCGCCCGATTGACACTCGCAGGGCTCGCTGATGGTATCGGGGACTCGCTCACCGAGGTCCAGCTCGAACTACTTGTCGGCCGGACCCTCCAGGTACGACCGATGTGGACCTTAGCAGCGGAGCAGGACTTGACACTCGGTGATGCACGGGCGGCCCTTCGCGAGGCGATCGCAACCCTTTGGAACTGGCGTATTGCACGCTGAGACGTGTGAGATGAACGGTCAGCGGTGTGCGAAATAGGCTACCGTCTGCTCAGTTTGCTCATCGATTCGTGCAAAACCAATCCGTTCGAACTGGACCATCGTGTCTGTACCGTGTGAGGAGAGACCAGCCTCTGCGAGGCCGGTCACGGTTCCGGTCGGTCGACGAAGCTCGACTGGCTGTGTGTCACCCTGTGGAACCCAGTGGATCACGTCGACCGAACCATCGCGGACTACCTCGATACCGTCATCGGTGAGGCTGAGAATATCATCCTCTCCACGGACGACACAACCGAGCCCCTTGAGCCAGACAGACTCACCAAGAGCGGGCACATCGGCGGGTTCGAGCAACACGCCATCTCGTGGGTCGAGCCGGCGAACCCCACGGTCGTCGTGATCAGGGTGTACCGGTACCTTTGCGGGCGAGGTGGCACCCTCGAGGTCGAATGGACGCCCCTCACGGACGAGGAATACCCGTGGTGCTTCAGTATCTATCAGGTCGCGGTTGTTCGAGTAGATCCAACTCATCGAGAGCTCGGCACTGCTCGTCGAGGTACCTAGCTCGACCATCGCCGCGGTGATTGCCTCTCCGCGGATGCCACGGCGACGAAGACTCGCGATCGTCGGTGCACGTGGATCATCCCACCCAGCAAGCGATCCCGCCTCGATCAACTCTCGGATCGACGACGCACTCAGTGGGACGTCGTATTCGTCGACCTTGACACGTCCCCAGTGGACGACCTCCGGGTACGTCCAATCCAGGTAATCATAGACATAGCGTTGCCGTTTGGCACTATCTTGGAGGTCGATCCCGCGGATGATGTGGGTAACCGCCGTGAGGTGATCATCAATCGCACTCTGAAAGTCGAGCAGTGGCCAGCAGCGATACGATTTCGCCTCGTCACGAGGATGGGGTGTGTCGACCATCCGGAAGGCAACCCAATCGCGGACTGCTGGGTTATCGTGGCCGAGCTCGGATCTGATCCGAAGGACACGCTCGCCAGAACTGACGACCCCTTCGACCATCTCTTCGAACTCCTTGTTCACCGTGTCGATCGGTGTATCTCGGTGTGGACAGGCTTCGCCGGCCGCCTTGAGCTCACTGAACTCACCTGCTGGGCAGCTGCAGGTGTACGCGCCTCCAGCATCGATGACCGTCCGGGCGTGATCATAATAGAGCTCAAGGCGATCGCTCGCGATGAGGACCTCATCGGGTTCGAACCCGAGAAATGCGACGTCCTCGAGGATCTGGTCGTACGCCGCTAGGTCAGGGCGCTTCGTCTCAGGATCGGTATCATCGAAGCGACAGAGCATCCAGCCGTCATAACGCTCTTTGTACGTACCGATCACGGCGGGCATGCGGGCGTGGCCGAGGTGATACGGGGCGTTCGGGTTCGGTGCGAGGCGCATTCTAACCTGCTCGTATTCTTCGATATTCGGCAGGGGTGGGAGAGAATGGTCAGGGGTATCATCGGTCGTCTCAAGCTCAGCAACCGCCGCAGGATCGATCGAGGTGAGACGATCGCGCATGGTGTCTGCATCCAGAGTATTCACCTCGGCGACAACCGGTGCGACGACCCCGGCTATAGCATCTCCATGCTCCCGGAATGCAGGGTTCTCAGCCATCAACGGGCCCATAACTGCACCGACGTCGGCCGACCCCTCATGCAACAATGCGTTCATGAGGGCGTGTCGTTCCGCCTCGGCCTCGATCCGTTCTCGGAGCTCGGCGTCCATCGGTCACATCTGTGCCTGGTGTTGGCAAAACGCTCCCGGTTGGCGGTGACAACCTCCCGACGGTGAAGTCCGGAGAGTTCCCCTCGGCAATATCAATAATCGCGGTCGATGATGAACTGTGAGAGGTCCACGAGTAACGAGGTCGCCTGGTTGTCAGGAAGGACCTCGAGACGCTCGTTGGCATCATCGATATACTGTTGTGCCAACGATTCTGCATGACGGATGCTCCCTACCTCGTCGAGTTTCGCCACCGCCGCCTCAACCGAGCCAGCCTCCTCGAGGAGATTGTCGACATCGATACCAGCCTCCTGTGCATGGATGGTTACCGCCGTCCTTTTACCCTCCAGTAGATCACTCGCTTGATCCTTCCCGAGCGTGGACGTGTCGGTGGTCAAATCGAGTACATCATCCTTGATCTGGAAGGCTCGACCGAACTCCATCCCGAACTCGTACAGTGCGTCAACGGTCTCATCTGGTGAGCCAAGGAGGATCCCAGGGAGTGCAGCAGAGGTGGCGTAAAGGACGGCAGTCTTCTCTTCGATCATGTGGGCATACTCCGACATCGTGACATCTGAGCGGCCTTCGAACCCCACATCGCGGGCTTGACCCTCACAGATGGCGGTGCAGGTTTCGGCAAGGAGCCGGACCGATCTGAGCACCCGATCCATCTCGGTGTCGGTGTTGAGCATGATCTCGAACGACTTCGCATACAACGTGTCACCAGCGAGGATGGCTGTCTCAAGATCATATGCCTCATGAACCGTTTCGACTCCACGTCGATATCGATCATCGTCCATGATATCGTCGTGGATCAAGGTGAACGTCTGGATGATCTCCACACTGAGCGCTGCGGAGAGGATATCCAACGACTGTCCATCGAGATCAGGAAAGGCACGATACGAGATAGATCCCGGCACCACATCGGCTAGCGCTTCAGCAGTCAACAACAAAACCGTCGGTCGAAGGCGCTTGCCGCCGGCATCGATGAGATAGCGCGATGCCGACCAGAGCCGCTCGGGGTCGACTACCGGGAGTTCCTCGGGGAACGCCGCATTGACTACCGCACGGCGATCTTCGATGATCGATTGAACCTCCCAGTTGTCGGCCGAGTCGCTCATTCGACTATGGTGATGAGGTTACCGTTGCGGGAGATGTGTAGGTCACGCCCAGCAACGTATCCTTCAGATTCCGCCAAATCGATGTAGGATGCTGCACCTCGAAGTTCTCGATGGGCAGGGATGATGTGCTGTGGTTGTAGCGCATCGATCATCTTGTAGTGCCCCTCCTGACGAAGATGGCCGGAGACGTGGATGTCGTCGTAGATCCTCGCCCCTTGCATCTGAAGCAGGCGTTCAGACTGGTAGCGTTGCCCCTCGTTGGTAGGTTCCGGGATGACCCGTGCGGAGAAGATCACCTTGTCACCGTCATCGAGCTCAAATGGTGTCTCACCGCGGCCCATTCGGGTCAACATCGCTCGCGGCTCACCCTGATGACCGGTCACGACTGGGAGATACTTCTCTTTTCCATCCTTCATGATCCGGTTGAACATCCGATCGACCGACTTGCGGTGACCGAACATCGCGAGGTCATCGGGAAACTCGACGTAGTTGAGCCGCTCTGCCGTTCCCGAATACTTCTCCATCGACCGTCCAAGCAGTACCGGCTGGCGGCCAATCTCCTTGGCGAACTCGACCAGGCTCTTCACCCTGGCGATATGGCTGGAGAAGGTTGTCGCGACGATACCACCATCATAGTCCTCCATGCTCATCAGCACGTCTCGAAGATGATGCCTGGCAATGGACTCACTTGGGGTACGCCCCTTCGCATCGGCATTCGTGCAGTCCTCGATGTAACAGAGGACACCGTTGCCCTCCCGGCCGATCTCCTCAAAGCGCTTGATGTCGAAGGGATCGCCGAGGACGGGCGTGTAGTCGATACGCTTGTCCAGCCCGTATACAATCGCTCCCTCGGGGGTATGCAGGACCGGATTGATAGCATCGATGATCGAGTGCGTCACGTTGACGAATTCCAGGTGGACGTCGTCACTGATCTGCATCGTCTCTCCCGCCTCCATCTTGATGAGTTCGTTGTCGAACCCGAACTTCTGCTCGTCCTCGAGTTCGTGTTTGACGAGCTCGATGGTGAACGGGGTGGCGACCACCGGTGCATTGTACCGGTGTGCCAACTTGCTGATTGCCCCGATGTGGTCGAGGTGCCCATGTGTTGGAACGATCGCCTTGACCGTCCCCTCTAGATCAGACATGACGCGGTCGTCCGGGATGGCCCCCATGTCGATGAGGTCCAGACTATGCATCTTCTCTGTCTCAATGTTCTCGTGAATCAGTACCTTCGAGAGGTTCAGTCCCATGTCGAAGATGACGACATCATCGCCTGCGCGAACTGCCGTCATCTGGCGACCGACCTCTTCGTATCCGCCAATTGTTGCTATCTCGATTTCCATGGTTGGATCCGAGTACGGAAACTGCGTCCCCGTCCTGGTGTTGAAACTCCCGGGGGAGACGGGTCACGATGACCCCGGCGTCTTACAGCACGTCGGTCTCGTCCCCGCCTGCGGCGCACCAGTGGTACACCACTACCCGCGGGATGTCCTAATCGCTTAAATGGGGGCCGAGTATTAAAGTGGTCTGACTCAGTCTTCAGTTCGCGTTACTGTCAGTAAGTCAAACCGGTGGGGTCGCAACTAGCAGAATCACCGCATAGCCGATCGATCCGACGAAGAACGCCCAGAATCGACCCTCACCAGATCCGGGCAGCTCTTCTTTGATGGCATTGAAAACGATGCCCCCGGTCAAGAGTCCCAGCAGGAGGGTAAACCAAACCTCGTGTAGCTGAATGATGACGCCACCGACCGCTCCCAGGATAACCGATGCCATCAACACCCAGCGCCCGATTCGATCGTACTGTCGCTGGTGGTGTTGTTCAAGGGCTGCATCATTGCCGAAGAGGTGAAATGCCATCGCGATAGTGAAGAGGATGCTATTTTGGGCTCCCAATTCACCGTGCATGAGTGCATATCCGATGAGTACATTGTAGATGGCAAATCCGCCGATATGCGTCCAAAAGATCCAGTCATTTCTAGGGATTGTGCGTTCGGTATCCGCTGTGACGATGGCCAATCGCTCGAGCCCATAATATAGGGCAATACCGATGAATACGACCACATAGATGTGGAATTCACTGAGCGAGACACCGAAGGCTACGACCCCGTCAAGGGCACTACGATGTTTATCGAGCAGTGGAAAGAGATGTAAGAATACATAGATGATAGAGACACCACCGGCGACCGACAACAGGACCGGAGGCGTGATATTGATCGATTTGAGCACATGCGGAGGCGCTAGGTGGACAAATGCCAACACAAGCACCAGTGCACCAAGCAACAACGGGTCACTGTGGAACGTTATCGCGAACTCATCAACCATCGGATGGATGCTCACCACCGGGATGAGGCGCGGTTCCAGGCCAACTCCCGTCAACGGGTGATACTTCTCCCGAGGGTGTATCACTCTGCACGAATGGATAGCTCATCCTCGTAGATTCCAGGTGATGACACTGATAATCGCCCCCATCGCCATCGCGACCATGATGAGTGTCCAACCGTCGAGTTCTACACGTACTGCAGGGACCACATATCTGATCGCCAAGAGCACCAACATAGCGTAGCCGAAGGTGGCAACGCCGGCAAGGATACTTGTCCCCGTTCGATGGTCCCAGCGATCAGCTGTTCGGATCACCGAAAGCATAACACCGAAAGCCGCGAGCAACCCGGCTGGGATACCAATGAAGACGGAGAAGGCGATGAATGGTTCAAGCAGATAGCTGATTATCCCGGCCACGACGAGGAAAACCGTGATACCGATACCGAGCGAAATGACCGCTACATCTCGTTCCATATCGAAGCACGGGTCGCCCATCCTGATAACCAGGGGGAGCGATTCTCGCCGTTCGACACATATCGTCAGCGTTCAGTTGACGCGTGACCCGTCAATTGTCGTCCCTGGTTGTGCACCCTCGAGGAAATCTCCGAGCGAATCGAGGTCGAAGACCGACGCAGGGATTCCAAGATCCAACAGTGTCTCGACCTTCCCGGCCATCCCTCCGGTGACATCGGTCGCATCGCTCTCCCCCACCACCGACGAGACCGATGAAAAGTGCTCGATGCGATCGATCACCTTCCCTTCCTCGTCGAGTACCCCAGGAACACGGCTGCAAAGGCCGACCCGATCGGCATCGAACTGATGAGCAAGATCGGCAACCAGTGTATCACCACTGAGGATGGTGACACCGTCATCCACCGTAACGATCCCGTCGCCGTGCAATGTTGGGATGAACCCCTCCTCGAATGCGGCTTGCACCCCGTCGTGTGAGAGCGTCAATGTATCACCATCACGTACGCCCATCGACATCGGGTGGAAGGCCACCGCTGGAATCTCCCGTTCGACAAACCGTTCGATGACATGGTCGACGAGCCTGAGCATCGCACCATGCACGTCGGCAATCGCACGTGCGTCATGAGTCCCCAACTCGACGGAGAGTCCATGTCGATCAGCCGCCGGATGACCGAAACTTCCGCCACCAAGGATGAGGATAAGCCGCTCGGTCATGCTCGATTGTAACCGGTCGGCGATCTGGTCGACCCGTTCGGTCGCGAGTATCTCTGGATGTTCCTTCTCAGTGATGACGCTCCCACCAAGTTTGAGGACGGTGACCATCGATATCACTCCCGATGGAGCCCCGTCGGCGTCAGATCAGCCTCATAGGCGGCTTCACACGATGGTGCGTGCTCGAGTGCGGTCTTGACCGATGACGAATCGGTGAGGGCGACGATACAACCATGGCCGCCGGCACCGGTCAGCTTGGCTCCGAGTGCACCGGCATCCCTCGCCGCCCAGACCATATCATCGAGTGTTCTCGAGGAAACTCCGAGCGCCGCCAACAGTCCGTGGTTGAAGTTCATCAATCGGCCAACCTCCGCTAGGTCACCATCGGCCAGTGCGGTCTCTCCTCGTTCGACCAGTTCGCCAACAGCCTCGACGGTAGCGTGGGCGAACGGATAGCGGTCCCGTAGCGATCGAACCCCTGCGACAAGCTGGCCTGTATCACCGGCTCCACCGTCGTATCCGAGGACGAACGGAATATCTGGTTCGCCGAGTCGGCGACAATCACTCCCCTCGATTCGAACCACACCACCCATCGTCGAGCAATACGTGTCTGCTCGTGACGCCTCACCGGATTGGACCGACGATTCAACCTGATACGCCCGGTCGGCGATGACCTCCTTATCGGGGGATGCCCCGAACTCCCGAGCGACTGCATCGATGGCCGCAACCGTCACCGCGGCGGATGAACCCAACCCGGCACCAAGTGGGATATCGCTCTCGATGGTCAATTCCAATCCATCATCGGTCCCTCCTGCAAGCTCGCGGGCGTGTTCGATTGCGCCATCGACATAGCCGACCGCTGCCTCGACAAGGACATCTGGAACATCAACATCGGGACGATCTCCGTGACCACCTCGAAATTCGACGGTGAAGCCGTTCAAGCTGAGATCACGAGCCGTGAGACGGACGCGGTTGTCGTCCCGAGCGGTCGCTTGGACTCTCGCCCGCAGATCGATCGCACAGGGGATGGCCGGTTCGCCGTATACGACGGCGTGTTCACCGAAAAGATAGACCTTCCCTGGGGCGCTTGAGATTGCCATATGCTGTGATGCAGAACCCGTCAGGTGATAACTCCCGTCGCTGTCCGATCAGATTCCGAGTTCGAAGTCCTCGAGGGCGTGTGTTGGCTGGCCACCACGACGATCGATCGTCTCGTTGGCGAGCAACCAGTAGACCACCGCAAGCGCCTTACGACCCTTGTTGTTCGTGGGGATGACGATGTCGATGTTCTCGTGATTGTTGTTGCTGTCACACATCGCGATGACCGGGATACCCACGGTGATCGCCTCGGTGACCGCCTGTGAATCGGCGATCGGATCGGTGACGACCAGCACATCGGGTTCGAGGTAACCGGCGTACTTTGGGTTGGTGAGGGTCCCTGGGATGAACCGTCCGGTGACGGCCTGTGCACCAACGACCTCTGCGAACCGCTCGGCAGGATACCGGCCGTATTGACGGCTAGCAGCGACGAGCACCTGTTCTGGTGGGTACCGTGAGAGGAAATCCGCCGCTAAGCGGATCCGCTCGTCCGTCTGTGTAATATCGAGAACGTACAAGCCATCGTCCCGGACGCGGTGGATGAACCGCTCCATGTCCGATGTCTTCTGCTGGGTACCGATGTGTACCCCAGAGCTGAGGTAGTCCTCGACCGGGATGAGCAGGTCGGCAGCATCATCTGCCACCATATCTGTCTCGACCGCATCCTCCGTCGGTTCCTCGGCTGTTGCTTCTGGCGCCGAATCCTCTTCCGGCGGGAGCTCTTCTACGACCGCGTCTTGTGTGGTTTCCTCGGGATCGGTTTCGTCTGTCATGTTGCTTGATCGGATATCCTGATGAGTTCGTTAAGTTTCGCTGTGCGCTCGCCGCCGACGGCACCCGTCTTGATGTACGGTGCGCCGGTCGCCACCGCGAGATGGGCGATGGTCGTATCCTCGGTCTCACCGCTTCGATGGGAGATGACGGGGATCCACCCCTGTCGGACGGCCAGTTCGATGGCATCCATCGTGTCCGAGAGCGTTCCCACCTGGTTCGGTTTGATGAGAACGGCGTTGGCTGACCCGAGCGCGACACCGCGTTCGATTCGGTCGACGGCGGTGCAAAACAGGTCATCGCCACAGACTGCCGCGTCGTCACCAACGGTGGCGGTCAGTTCGGCAAAGCCCTCGAAGTCGTGCTCCTCGAAGGGATCCTCCAGGTAGACGACATCATGGTTCTCGACGAGCGATACCATGTATGCCAGTTGTTCCTCGGGTGATCGGTCACCATCTTGGTAGCGGTAGACCCCCGCGTCGGCATCGTACAACTCCGAGGCGGCCACATCGAGGCCGACAGCGATCTCGAAGCCGACCGCATCGGCGACGAGATCGGTCGCCTCAGCGACTAGCTCGAGTGCCGTCTCGTCGTCGAGCCCTTGTGGTGCCCAGGCACCCTCGTCGCCCTTGTTCGCAGGGACGCCACGCTCACGTAGCGCTTCACCGACCGCCTCGTGTACCGCGGCGGTAGCGAAGACCCCCTCGCTGGCATTTGGAGCCCCAAGCGGTATCGCGTGGAACTCCTGGATAGCAGTGGCATCGACGGCATGGGCACCGCCCCCAATCACATTCCCGATGGGGACCGGGAACTCCTCCCCTCGGAAGGTACCTCCGAGGTGGTGAAACAGGGGGAGTCGCAGCAGATCGGCACCGGCCTTCGCAGCAGCCATCGAGATGGCGACGGAGGCATTGGCACCGATCCGGCCGAAGTCATCGGTCCCATCACCGCGGTGCAATGCGGTATCAACCGCTCGCTGGTCAACAGCTTCGACTTGGCCCTCCAGTCGACCGACGACGTGCTCGCGGGCAGCAGCGATCGCCTCGACCGCCGGGAGCGAGGTGGCCTCATGCTCACCGGTTGAAGCACCACTCGGTGCTGCAGCCCGGCCGAATCCGCCATCCTCAGTGAGGACGTCGGCCTCGACGGTCGCCTCGCCGCGGGAATCGAGCACCTCACGCAACCGGACGGTCTGGATGATGCTCATGTCACTCCCGATGGACGGTGAATGGGAGCACGTCTGCATCGAACTCCTCGGCCGCGACGAGGATCGGCTCCATCTGGTCAGTCTCGATCAACACCGGCGCACCATGGGCAAGCTGGAGTGATCTGGCGCCGATGATGCGGGCGGTCTCGTATCGGGTGTAGTGTCTGATGGTCATCACTGGTATGGGGAGACGATATCGACCAGGTCCTTGTGCGAGACGAACATCCGTCGACAGCAGTGGCGTTCGATGCCGAGCTCGTCGAGGACGGTTGCGGCATCCTCTTCATCCTGATGAACGCGCTCATCGTACGCTGGCCAGTGTTCGGCGACGACCTTTCCGCACGTGAAACACCGGACTGGAATCATCATGTTTGGATCACCGGTAGGATTTCTGGTAGCGAGCCCGTGCTCCCGGACCGCCCCATTTCTTCGATTCGCGCTGGCGCACGTCGTTGACAAGCAACGACCGGTCGTACTCCATGTACGCATCGCGGACCTCGGTGTCACCGGTGTGCTCGACGATACCTCGGGCGATCGCCGTTCGTACGGCATCAGCCTGACCGGCGATACCACCGCCGGAGACGCTGACATCGACGTCGTAATCATCCCGGAGATGTGAGGCAATGCGGAACGGTTCGAGCATCTTCAACCGAGCCATCTCAGGTTCGATCAATTCAATCGGCTGTGCATTGATACGGACCCGCCCGGCGCCCTCTCGGACGGTCGCCCGGGCGATGGCCGTCTTCTTCTTTCCGCTCGTGTTCGTTACCATGTCTGTGAAGCCCCCAGTTGCGTGCTAATCTCGCCGAGTTCGACGAACCTGATAGTCGAGAGTCGATCGATGGTCGCCTCCTCAAGGACGGTCGCTTCGGGTTCCTCGAACGGATTTTCGAGGTAGACACGAACGTTCGCGAACGCCTCGCGACCTCGCTTTCGATCGGTCGGGAGCATCCCTCTGATCGATCGCTTGAGGATGCCATCTGGCCGACGTGGATGATTCGGTCCTCGGTCCGATCCGAGCTGTTGCCGTTTCCGATAGCGCTCGAAGACATCCTCTTTTCGGCCCGTGATGACCGCCTTCTCCGCGTTGACGACAGCGACACGCTTGCCATCGAGGACGAGCGAGGCGACCTCGCTGGCCACCCGACCGAGCACGCTGTACTGAGCGTCGATGACCACATCTGGTTCGAAGTCAGCTCGGTTCATGCAATCACCTGAATATTGGTGCCCTCTGGGAGGCGGTCGAGGACCTCCTCCAGTCGGCAGGCTTCGCCAACCTTGTCGATCTTGTCTTCGGCGCTCCGTGAGAAGTCGACCGCGGCGACGGTGACCGGTTTTCGGAGTGTACCGCTGCCCAGCACCTTGCCGGGGACGATTACCGTCTCGTTCTCACGGGCGTACCGTTCGATGCGTCCCAGATTGACCTCGGCGTACGAGCTGCGCGGCCGTTCCAGCCGGCCGGCGAGATCAGCCCAGACGTCCGCATCGTGCTCGCGGGCGACGGACTTCAGCTCGGCGATGAGATCCTGGATCCGTGGATTTGTCTTGTTCATGCTGCGTGACTCCCTGAAAGGATCGATAGAGTGCAGGGAGCAGGATTCGAACCTGCGAACCCCTTCGGGACAGCGCCCTGAACGCTGCGCCGTTGACCTGACTTGGCTATCCCTGCACGGTGCCTGGCGGTGGTCGACCGCCGCTGATTCGAGTTGTGGCGTTGCGGGGTCATAGCTCCAACGCCTCCTCGAGCATAGCCGCGCGATCTCTCATCGTCGCCGCGGCCTCCAAAACGAGCTCATCGACCGTCATCGAACCATCGGTCTCGACGTGGAAGACGAACGTCCCTTCAATCTCCTCGATGGCGACTCGCTCATCCGGGTAGAGGTTCCTGAGGTCATGATCGAATGTCTCGGTAGGGACAAGTTCCCCGTCTTCCT
>SKSH01000026.1 GCA_007118075.1 Halobacteriales archaeon | reverse complement strand
GATCGGTTCGAACACCACCGGCAACTCGAAGGTACGGTCGTACTCGGCCATCGTGGTGACAGAAAGTGATGGTGGGTCGCTCTCGAATGGCCATATTGGATCGATATCGGCGAGCAGCCTCGTGAGCTGACGGGCACGATCCGCACGGAAGTTCATCGTCACCACAGCATCGCCATCATCCATCGGGGGTGTATCATCGATCACAGTCGGTGCGATGAATTCATCTGTCTCACCAACAGCATATGCCGCTTCGACGGCATCGATGGCCGTATCAACCCGTCGACTCCCAAGCCCAAATACCATCGCCTCATATGCTCGACGAGTTCGATGCCAGTTTTGGTCTCGATCCATCGCGAAGTACCGTCCACTGACGGTACCAATCTGTACTGAATCGGTCCCGTCGACCACGGTGGTGAGCGGAGTGAGAAATCGACGAGCCGAACGTGGCGGGGTATCTCGTCCATCGGTGACCACATGGACCACGGTATCGAGTCCAGAGACATCGGCGAGCTCGATCATCGAACGGAGATGTGCATCATCGGCATGGACACCGCCATCGCTGAGGAGTCCCCAGAGATGTAATCGGGTATTGGATTCACAGACATGATCGAAGACGGTTGAAAGTGCGGCAAGATCACCGAGGGTTCCCGATTCGATCGCGAGATCGATTCGCCTCGATACCTGTTCTACCACACGGCCCGCACCGATTGTGAGATGACCGACCTGGCTGTTGCCCATCTGCCCATGTGGCAGCCCGACTGTCTCTCCGTCGGCACGCAATTGTCCGACCGCAGCTCGATCAAGCAGGGTGTCGAAGACGGGAGTGTTAGCAGCCGCGATCGCGTCGCGTCCCTGACTCGGGGTTGACGGTCCCTTGCGCACCCCCGGCCAGTCACGCCCGGCCCCCCATCCATCGAGGATGATCAGCGCTGCGTCCATATCGGGGCGAAGACGTGGATGGTGTAATTAGGCTTCGTTCTAGCCGATAGATTGAGAATTGCAATCATACCCGTGAGTGTAAAGCAGGTAATTGCCACACCAACCGTCGTTATTAATAGGTAAGTTTTTCGTCAGCGAGCCAATAGGACCCGCTGAGGCATGTCACCAACACTCAATAGAAGGCGTTTCATGCAAGGAACGGCGGCGATCGGCGGGATCAGTCTCGCCGGGCTCGCCGGTTGTATCGGGGATGATGACGGTGAAGTCGTCGATCCAGACATTAGTCCAGACGACTACGAGCCGATGCTAGGAATCCTCCAGCCCGAATCGGGCGACCTTGGAGATCTCGGAACACCGATCGCTGACGCCGCTGAATTACCAGCAATCCTGATCGAGCGTGATACTGACTGGAACGTCGATGTCCAACGTGAGGACTCAGAAACGGTTCCAGAGGCCGGTATCAGCGCAGCCGAATCACTCGTTGCTGGCGGATACCCGATGATGACTGGTGCAGCAGCATCCAACGTCTCACTTCCGATCGCCGAGGACGTTGCAGGGCCGAACGAGATGGTGATGTGTTCGCCGGCAAGCACCAGCCCAGACCTAACGACCGCCAACGACAACGGGTTCTTCTTCCGGACGGCACCAAGCGACGCGCTCCAGGGAGCGGTCATGGCGGAGATCGCCTTTGAGGACCGAGGCTGGGAGACGGCCTCGACGTTGCATCTCAACGACCCGTATGGACAGGCACTCTCAGACGTGTTCGTGGACACGTACGAAGAGCTCGGAGGAGAGATCTTCGAAGCGGAAGCATTCGAACCTGAGCAGCCATCGTATGTCTCTGCACTCGAGAGCGTTCTCGCCGATGAACCTGACTTCCTGATGCTCGTCGCGTTCCCAGTGAGCGGTGTCCAAATCTTCCGTGACTTCTACTCAGGGTGGGATGACGACTACCCGGTCATGATCACCGACGGGCTGATCGAATCGGGACTCCCAGACGACGTCGACAACCCAATGGACAACGTCATGGGAACGGCACCGGCTGCTGAGGGTCCAGAGGCCGATGCATTCGCGCAATTCTATGAAGAGGAATATGGGACTGGCCCAGGTGTCTTCAATGCACACGCGTTCGATGCTAGTTCGGTCCTCTTGCTTGCCAACCTCCGTGCCGGGGAGAACACCGGCGCAACCATCCGCGACATGATGTTCGATATTGCGAACCCCAACGGTGGTGACACATTCGGTCCGTCAAGCCTCGACGAGGCCGTCGAGGTCGCATCCTCGGGTGAACCGCTCACCTACGAGGGCGCTTCGAGCATCGTCGAGTTCGATGATGAAGGAGACATGACTGCAGTCTCATACGACGTCTACGAGTTCGGTGATTGGGAGATCAACGTCGTCGATACCCTCGACTTCGAAGCCGAATAAATACGCACGGAGTCGGGCAGATACTTACTCTCTCATTCTGCAAGCCATTGAAATCGTAGCTTGCGGTCAACATCGGCCAATCCATCGGATGACGTATGGAAAGGTGGTCCTCGTATATGGTCCGGTATTGAATCTCAACCACCGAGGAAGTCGCGACGTACCTGTTCGTTGCCCAACAGTGCCTCACCGGTGTCTTCGTACCGATTCTCCCCCTGCACCAGCACATAGCCACGATCGCAACGCCGCAGCGCCTCTTTTGCATTCTGCTCAACGATCAGGACCGCCGTGCCCATCTCATTGATGAGATCGACCCTATCGAACATCTCATCGACCAGATCGGGCGCTAATCCCGCTGATGGCTCATCAAGCATCAGCAGATCCGGATCGAGCATCAGTGCCCGTCCCATGGCAACCATCTGTTGCTGGCCACCACTCATCGTACCAACCTTCTGTGATTTGCGCTCCTCCAATATCGGGAAACGCTCGAAGACCGCCTCGAGAGCGTCCTGAGGCACCTCATCGAGGATATAGGCACCCATCTCGAGGTTCTCCATGACGGTCATGGATGGGAAGACATTGTTCCGCTGTGGAACATATCCGATACCCTCCTTGATGACCGCCTCTGGGCGGAGTCCACTGATCTCGCGTCCCTGAAATGAGATGTCCCCTCCCATGTGTGTGGTGAGCCCAAAGATCGATTTCATAACGGTCGACTTGCCTGCTCCGTTCGGACCGACGATGACGACGTATTCCTCCTCAGTCACCTCGATATCGATACTGTCGAGTACCTGCAGATCGCCATATCCAGCGTCGAGATCCTCGACAATCAACATCTATACCTCACCTCCGAGATACGCCTCGATGACCGCTTCGTTCTGTTGAATTTCAGCGGGTGAACCATCAGCTAGGATTTGGCCTTGGTGCATCACGATGACGCGCTCGCAGTGTTCCATGATGACGTTCATGTCGTGTTCTACCAGCAGGAAGGTGTACCCTTCACCATGCAGCTCGTGAATCCGCTCCAGTAGATGTTGTTCAAGTGACGGGTTAACGCCGGCCATCGGTTCATCCAAGAGCAGCATCTCGGGATTTGTCAAGAGCGCACGTGATAGCTCAAGCAGCTTCCGCTGACCACCAGAGAGGGTACCAGCCTCCTCATGGGCCAGATGATCGAGCTCGAACAGCTCCAGAATCTCCCAGACGGACGCAAGGAGCTCGTGCTCTTGTTCAACGACCTCCCGTCTGAGTACCGGAAGTACCGACCGATAGAGCTGCTCGCCGAGTTGGCCCTTGAATGCCAACAACATATTCTCAAGCACGGTCATCTCGTTGAGCTCTCGGGTAATCTGGAAGGTCCGTACCAGACCTCGCTTGGCGAGCTGGTTGGGCCTGAATCCGGTCACGTCCTCGCCGGCGAAACGAACGGTCCCACCGTCGGGCCGGTATACTCCCGTGATGAGATTGAAGGTGGTCGACTTACCAGCACCGTTTGGCCCGATTAACCCGGTGATCGTAGCGGGTTCGATATCGAAACCGATCCCATCGACTGCATCGATCCCTCCAAATCGCTTTCGGAGATTGCGAATCTCGAGTAGGGCGTTGCGTCCATCAGCGGTCGACCCCTCACCGTCGACGGTGAGATCCAATTGATCACTCATCTGTTTCATCCACCTCGTTGGTTTCTTCGTGGTCCGGTGCCTGCTGCTTGCGCAGATCGATCGCAGCCGCAGGTTCGTTTCGGTGTCCGAGCACGCCATCGGGCCGATAGATCATCAACAAGATGAGCACGATCCCAAAGAGCATGAACCGAAGCGAGCTCATCTGCACCATGACGTAACCGAAGAACACCTCGGGATCCAAATTGGCCAGCCCGATGAGCGCATCGTTCATGGTATTCGTCCGGGGGAGATCGACCAGGTTGTTGACTGCTCGTTCGACCATCGGTGGCCCATCGAAGAGCAATCCGGCGAAGAGAACGGCACCGACGACCCCTCCGGCGTTTGAGCCAGATCCGCCGATGATCAGCGCGATGAAGATGTAGAACGTGATGATCGGCATGAACAGATCTGGGGTGACGTTCCCTCGACTCCCCTGCCAAACGATCCCAGCCAATCCCATGATCGCACAGCCAAGCATGAACGCCTTGATCTTGACTCGATTCGTGTTTTTGCCGAGTGATTTCGTCGCGAGTTCGTCCTCGCGGATGGCCTTGAGGATGCGACCGAACGGTGAGTTGGCCGTCCGGGTGAGCAAGACAAACACGAGGATGACGAGCACGATGATGAACAGGGTGTAAACGATCCGTTCGATGACGAACGCGATGAGGTCGAACTCTTCACCGATGGTGAACAAGAGCTGTCCCCACGGATACGGATCACTTGGTCCCCCTGGGTCAGCGTACAGGATATGCCGTGAGACGGTGTTTCTAATGTTCGGAAAGTCACGGATACCTCGGCCAGAGCCGGTGCCAAGCGCGATACCGAAGAGCTCGAACTGATCCAACGAGCTTGAGTTGTACAGTCTACGGATGACCTCAGCGGCGGCGAGTGTGACGATTGCGAAGTAATCTGCACGCAGTCTGAGCGCCGGCAAGGCGACGATGAAGCCGACCAGTGCAGCAGCGATCATCCCGGCAGGGATACCGATCCAAAGCGAGAGGCCGAGGCCAGGAATCCTGGCATCTGGACTCGCCGTAACCATTGCCGTCGTATAGGCACCGACGGCCATGAATCCAGCAATCCCGATGTTGAACAAGCCGGTGTATCCCCAATGGAGGTTCAACGCGAGAACGACGAGTGCAATCGAAGCCGACAGTAGGGTCACCGCCTGAAGTTCGCGGGTGATTCCATTGATCGAAAGCCCCCCAATCAGTCCGAGGAGGATGAAGGTGAGATAAACGACTGCAGTGGCGAGGAGGATCAATCGGAGGTCGTCGAGCCATCGTGGACGGTCGTCGGATGCCGTCAGGAAGCCTGGGACATATTTCGCCAGAGACGACAGACGGCCCCCATCGTCTGCCGTCATGCGGTCTCCACCCCTCCAAAGATCCCAGATGGTCTGAAGATAAGGATGAGGATCATCAACATGAACGCAGCCACCTCGGTTAGGTCACTCGGGATCCACACGAGGGAGATGTTAATAGCCATCCCGATGATCAAGGCGCCAACGATGGCCCCATAGATGGAACCGATACCACCGAGGATGACCGCCGCGAAGATCAACAGTAGCAAGAACCATCCGGTGTTGAAGTTCAATGTCTCCTGTTCGAGGACGATGAGATACCCGCCCATCCCGGTCAATCCTGCACCCAAGACCCAGGTGACGAGGACCACCCGTTCGGTTGGAATACCGGTCACCAAGGCAAGGTCCTTGTTGTCGGCCATCGCCCGCATCGCCTTGCCGAGTTTGGTGTACTGTAGTACGATATGGAGTGAAAAGACCATAAGAACGCCAATGACAACCACGACCAACTGGTGGGCATCTACGGCATCTGTCCAGAAAAGAAGTTCATGTTCGATCACCGGTGAACTTCGGGTCACCCCACGGGTCCGCTCACCATAGAAGAAAACAATGATGTAACGAAGGGCGAGGGCCACCCCGACACTGGCGATCAACAGGGGGATTCCACCTGCATTCCGCATCCGTTTGTAGACCAGTTTATCGATGGCAAGGGCCACGAGGATCGTCATCACCGCCGCGACGATCAATCCGGTGAAGATCGCGAGTGGGGCACCGAAGATGTGCATATCGAGCTCGCGAGCGGAGGTTCCACGATCTGGATTGAGGAAGAAGCGGGTTCCAAAATCAGCCACCCCGATACCGGCGACAACGTAGGCTGCTGCCCAGCCGGTGAACGCCCCTGTCGTCACCAGATCTCCCTGGGAGAAATTCGCGAACCTGAGGATCGAATACGTCATCGAGAGTCCGACCGCGGCGAGAGCGATGAGCAAGCCATCGACGCTCCCTCGCCAAAGGAAGGTCCCCACGGTCGAAGGGCCGATATCCCCGACGACGAGACGTCGTACGAGATCGATAGCCAAAATCACGACCAATAGGACAAGGGCCACACCGAACCATTCTCCTAGCGACCAACGGGATGCCCGGTACCGTAGCGCCTCGACCTGGTGTCGGATAGCCTCGACAGAAATCCGGGAGGTGATGTCGTTCAACCCATCACGAACCATGTACGATGTTGTCTGGCATAGCCAGGCAAATAAGTGACGCAGGTTTGGAACGGTCGGTGGGAGGATGAGCGTCCAGGGTGATACCACCAGGCGGTGACCGCAACCGTTCACTTGCACCACGGCCCTACCCTTCACACTTATCGGCCATCCCGAGGTACCAACGGCAGTATGCATCCGCGTGCTGCGGAGTTCAGAGATCGAGTCATAGAGGAGCTCGGAGTAGACCTCGAAGTCCACGAGCTTCCGGAAGGAACCCGGACGGCTCAGGATGCTGCAGATGCCGCCGGTTGCAGGCTCTCGCAGATTTCAAAGAGCATGGTGATGGATGTCGATGACGAACTCGTCCTCGTGTTGACGAGTGGTCCAAATCGGGTTGACGAGGAGGCACTCGCCGAAGCACTCGGTGTCGAAGCCGATACCGTTGCCCCTGCGTCACCTGATTCGGTCAAGGAGACGCTCGGTTGGAGCATCGGTGGGGTCCCGCCTTTTGTCCATGATACCGCTGTCGAGACCTACATCGACCCCGACCTTCTCGAGCATAAAGAGGTCTGGTCGGGGGCAGGGACGCCAAAGGCAGTATTCCCGATCGACCCAGCATCTCTCAAAGAGCTCACCTCTGCCACGGTCATTGAGGTGTTCACCGACGGATGAGCCGACGATGACCCTCGACGCCGTCCACTTCGAGGCGATGACCGACCTCATCAACCGGGTCAATCGACCTGGCCGTGCGCGAGACCGCCGTGCACTGGCCGAGCGACTCTGGGAGGAGGGGTTGATCGACCCACCACACAAGGTCCCACTCGAACCGATCGATACGCCCAAACGGCATGCGATGTCGATCGAATCACTGGCCGTCCGTGATGGTGAGTTCGAACGGATTACCGCGATCGATGCTGGCTCGTTGAACCCGACCACCTTTCAGAACGGTCTCGTCGTTGACGTCGCCCATGCAGCGGTCGCAAGCACCCCCTCCGATATCGACCTCCACCGACAGCGTACGATCGTCGCCGCAGTCCATGGCCCGCCTGCTGAAGTTCGATCGACAGACGAGTGGATCGAGTTCGATCACGGGTACGGACGGGCTCGTCTCCTCGCCGCCCCCTCACTCAAACACGAGGAAGAAACCGCCGTTCATGGCCTCTCACTCGCCGCTGCTGAGGTGAGTCACGCGCTCTCGTTCGGGGTCGAACACGGTGATCTCCTCCTCATGGATGGTTCCGTCTATCCGGCCAGCATCCTTCACTGGGCTGACCGAGAGGGTACCCTCGCACAACGACTTCATGTTGACCCTGAACCAAGGGCGGTACTCGAAGATGCGATCGCATTGATCGACCGGTGTCGAGAGCGATCGACCCCGATTGTTGGCGTGGTGAAAAACTGGACCGCTCGGGGGATTGTCCGTGGGTTGAACGAGGCTGACGACCTCGAGGTCGGGACGGTCCCCTGGCCGACCGATGCCAGCCTCTTCCAGCAGCTGCTGGCTAACATCGCGGATGAACGGACCGAACTCAGATGGACGAGCTGGTTCGCCATGACCGCGACGGTCGGGACCGGCCTCGGGTACGTCATCGAAGAGTACGACCTTGCGGCTTCGGAGGCGGCTTCGGCATACGACCTGGCGATGATGGTGGTCTACGACCCGCGAGAGAATCTGGTCTTCCGCATCGAGGCTCCGAGGTTCCTCATCGAAGAGGATTCGACTAGGGAACAGATCACCTGGCACATACTCAGCGGAATCGCCAGGGAAGGGGGGCCACCGCCGACACTTCGAAAGGCGGATGAACTTGCCCGAATCGGTCGGGGTGAACGCCGTATCCTCAAACGTGAACTCGCGAGCGCACTGACCAGCACCGAGGTCCCCCGATACGATGACATTCGATGGGGTTCGGTGGAGGCAGATTGATGCAGGGAAGGCAACCGGTAAGCCACAAAGGGACGGAGGTACAATCATCATGAGTGAACTCGGTGACTTCGACGGGGAGACGACCGCCAACGCCGTCGCTGCCCGTTCCCTCGGTACACTGACCGTCCGAGAAGGACTTCGGCTCAGCGAGGAGCAAGGCGGCAATCGCATCGAGGCATACATCACCCCAGACCACCGCGATGAAATCCGACTCAGGAGTTACGTTTCGGTCCCACTCAATCAGGATAAAGGCTCCCCAGAAGAGCGACTCTTCTGCCGGATCGAGTCGATCAAATACGACCATGAATTCGCCACTGATGATGCCACTGCCGTCCACGCACAGCGGGCGATGGACCGCGATAGTATCGATGAACGAGACTACAAGTTCATCGCCTCATTGCACCCGATCGCAACGCTCACAGGAGATATCACCGGGACCGTAGATTCGGTCGAACGGCGCCAACCGGACCGACTTCCCAAACCCGATACGATCGTCAGAGAAGCAGTCTTCGATGCGGAGCTCAAACGTGGATTGAAACTGCCAGGAGAGGGGCTCTTCGTCGGGCACCTTGCAGTGAGCGGTGAGAAAGTTCGAACTGCTGCTGAACCACCAACGGTGGATTACCGCTTACGGGATACCTCCGCCACCGACCCACTCGTGTTCCGACATCTATTGATCGCCGGTGGGACCGGATCTGGGAAGACCCATGCTGCCAAGAACTTGCTGCGACAGATCGTATCCGAGGAGCGTCGATACGAGATGCACGGTGGCCGGCAGGTGCGGCCGGCACTCATCATCATCGATCCACAGGACGAGTACGCCCAACTGCACGACGACAACCAATACCTCGATGATACGTATCGACGCAAACTCGTACGTGAGGACGTGGCATTCGACGGTGTCGATGAAACGACGGTATTCGTCCCAGACGTCGCCCGAACCTCGTATGAGGCGAACAATCACCGTGCAGAGCAGCGAGCATTCACCATCCCGTTCTCGCTGGTCAGACGTAACCCCTGGCTCATCGCCGGTGGAGACCTCAAGGACCACCAGTATAACGCCCTCACCCTCCTACTCGACCGCTTTTTCAACTCGCATGGTCCAACGGGCACGTACCAAGAGTTCCGTGACTTCCTCGATGATCCGGAGTTGAAGGCAGATCTCGACACAAGCGGCCGAGTACACGAGGCGACATTCGATGCCATCAAACGACGCGTCCTCGGGTTCGATGCCGTCTTCGATCAGGGTGCGACCCCGATCACCGAGCAGATACCCTCCTTCGTCAGGCCAGGAGGGATCTCCACCATCCCGACCTATCACCTCGAGGGCAGGCGACAGCGGATGGCCATCGTTCTCGCCATCAGCTCATTGATCGTCGATGAGAAGCTCACGAGCGACCCAACGTATCCACGGATCGGAGAGACTCCGATCATCCTGGCGATGGACGAGGCCCACAACTACCTCGCAGAGAGCGATACCGTGCAAGCCAGACGTACCATTGGAAAGTTCACCGAAGCAGCCAAACAAGGGAGGAAAGAGCGGTTGGGACTCGCGCTAGTTACGCAGGATCCCGGTGATATCGCTGAGCCGATCTTCAAGCAGATCAACACCAGAATCGCATTGAATCTCGCCGATGAAGACGTCATCTCGAGTCTGAACCTACCATCATCGCTCGCTGCGCAGGTACCCGATCTCGAGCGTGGTCGAATGGTCGTTCACTCGCCCGACAACGCCGAGTCAGTGCAGGTTGTCGGTCTTGATCGGTGTGTCGTCAAGCACGATCCTCGCTGAGACCGCCGGGATTTATCGATATCGCCTGCGGAGCAATCTGTATGGGCAACAGCGTATTGATTCCTTACGATGGATCAGAGCAGGCAGACCGTGCCGTCGCACACGCAATCGAGCGTTTCGCCGACTCAAAGCTGGTGATGCTGACCGTCATCAATCCAGCCGAATCGGTCTATGCCACCGGTGAAGGAGCTGTCTCACCGTTCCCGGAGAACTGGTATGAGAGTGCCGAAGAGCAGGCAAAAGAGATGGTGGCGCGAGCTATCGAGCAGGCAGAAGAAGCGGGTGTCGATGCCTCCTCTGATGTCGTCGTCGGTCGACCGGGTCGAGCCATCGTTGATTACGCCCAAGAACACGATATGGACCATATCGTCATGGGTAGCCATGGTCGCTCTGGGGTAAGTCGGATCCTCCTCGGAAGCGTTGCAGAGACGGTGATCCGACGGTCACCAGTACCGGTGACAGTCATCCGGTGAACAATAGTACGTTCGAAAACGGCGTTCGGAGACCTCCCGGTGCTGAACACAACCGTATAAACTGAGACCGTCGCTTTTCCTTTCGAAAGCACTAATCGCAGCCCAGCCTAATAAAACGACAATGGAACGTGAACTGCCGGACGTGCAGGCAGATCAACCGAGCGTTACTGTCGGGTTAAGTCAGGTTGGGGTGAGGAACGTCAAGAAACTCGTCAAGATTGCTCGCCCGAACGATCGGCCGATCGTCCTCAATGCGGCGTTCGATGTCTTTGTCGACCTGCCGCGCTGGCGGAAGGGGGCAGACATGAGTCGCAACATGCAGGTGATTGATGAGATCCTCGAGGATGCGGTCCGTGAGGAGACGTATCGCGTCGAAGACGTCTGCGGTGATGCTGCCGAACGACTGCTCTCAAAGCACGATTACACGACGAAGGCGACGGTCACCATGGAGGCAGAGTACTTCATCCGTGAGTCGACTCCCGAGAGTGGTTTCGATACGCAAAGCACGACACAGATCACGGCAACAGCCACCGCGACCGAAGAGGGGACCAGCGAGGAGATCGGTGTAGAGGTCATCGGAATGACTGTCTGTCCATGTTCACAGGGGATGATGGCAGACCGAGCCCATTCCGTGTTGACCGACCTTGGGGTCGCCGAAACCACGATCGAATCATTCCTTGACCAGGTGCCCCAAGCTGGACACGCACAACGGGGTCGTGCCAAACTCGCCATCGAGAGTGACGGAGCCCCTGAGGTCGATTTCCGGGAGATGATCGACGTCGCCAGAGACGCGATGAGTGCACGGATCTACAATCTGGCGAAACGACCGGATGAGGACCACATGACTCAGCATGCCCACGAGAACGCGAAGTTCGTCGAGGATTGCGTTCGCTCGATGGCCGAGGGAGTGGTCAATGCGTTCCCAGATCTGAGTGACGAGGCAGTAGTCACGATGGCACAGACCAATGAAGAATCAATCCATCAACACGATGCATATGCCTGCCAGCGTGTCACGATGGGTAAGCTCCGCAAGGCGATCATCCAAGGCGCCCTCGACGACTGAGCACCTCGGTGATATCATTCGCAACACGCTGTTGAATCATGCTCCGAATTCTCATCGTCCTCCTCGCGCTGATCCCGCTGTTCGATCTGATGATCCTCGTTATC
>SKSH01000002.1 GCA_007118075.1 Halobacteriales archaeon | reverse complement strand
ATCCACTGCGATCGAGGATCGGGATATCGAGTCCTCTGCTGCGACTCGGTTGTGGGTCGATGTCTGGATCGCGGATGAACAAAGTCACCAGCATGAAGCTCGTCAGGGCGGTCATCGCGGCGAGATAGAAGGCGGCATCGAAGCCAGTGATGTCGATCTCGACACCAGCGAGGGTGAAGGCATAGGGGCCGGCCTCGACAAGAATTCCGGCGGCAATCGGGCCTGCACCAAAGCCCACCAGCCGGAAGGTGTTGTACGTGCCCATGTTGCCACCGCGGTTCTCTGGGACGGCCAGGTCGTTCACCAACGCGACCGTACACGGGATGATGAATGCGGCGGCAACCCCCTGGAGGATACGGAGTGCACCGAGTTGCCAGTAATTCGTCGCGAGCGCGTACGCGCCACTCGCCGCCCCGAGGATGAGCAATCCGAGGAGGACGAACACCTTTCGCCGGCCGACCCGGTCTGAGAGCCGGCCGGTGTATGGCTGCAGTGGGCTTGAGACGAATCCGCTGAGCGAGAGGATGATCCCCGTGATGGCAACCTCGGTGAGGGTGAGTCCGACCCGATCGAGGAGGACGATACCGACGACGATTATCGGGACGACGAGGAGAATCTTGTACCCGAGGCCGGTTCGCATGAGAACGATCGCACCGAGCAGGATGGCCCCACCGATGAGGACGAGATCGAATCCGGCGAGGGTGTCTCCGGTGATGTACTCGGTCGCGATGTAAAGCGGCAATACGACGATGAGGAACGAGTTGCCGATCGACTCTGCCATCCGGGCGATGGCGAGGATGAGTACCTGTGGTTGGACGCCAAAGAGATTCCTCATGATTGCTTCTCACCGTGCTCGGATCGGACGACCCACCCGTTCTGACAACGTGGTGGCTGATGCAATCCGCAATTGGACCGTTCTATCGCGAGTCCTATCGACGGGGATGATGCACGATCGATACGGGACAGTCGCCGGAGCAACCTGATAACGATTCTGACTCCCTGGTCAGGATATAGAACCACCCGAGAATCGACCATCGGACGGGTGAATTCGGCCGAAACACCGAAGCCATCCATCCGGAGCGTTTAAGTGCGTAATGCCGATACTGACAGGTGCACTCCGCTGTAGGGGGATCCCCCCCGAGTCCGGTATCCGGGCGACACTAACCCGGCGAGTCGTGGTAGCCTAGCCTGGTCAAGGCGCAGGGTTGCTAACTCTGTGGCGTAAGCCTCCGGGGTTCAAATCCCCGCCACGACGCTCTCTCGCCCATCGTCGCCGCAACCGGCACGCAACGGACAACCGATCAACACCATGAGCACGGAAGACACCCCGGACGACGAGACCGAGGATATCCGGTACTTCGTCCGGATCGAACAGACCGACCTCGACGGCACCAAATCGGTCGAGCGAGCCCTCAGTGAGATGCAGGGCGTCGGCCGCCGAACGGCGAGATACATCGCCGATGAAGTGGGTATCGACCGACGGACCTTGCTTGGCAAACTCGATGATGACACGATCGACGAGATTGTCGAACTCGTCACCGAGTTTGACGAGAAGGCACCACCTTGGATGACCAATCGCGCGCGTGATTACTTTACCGGGGAGACCGAACACAAGATTGGGAACGATCTCGGAATCCAGCGAGAACGGGATATCAACCGTCTCAAGCAGATCCGCGCCTACCGTGGTCTCCGTCATCAACGCGGACAGAAGGTCCGCGGTCAACGTACCCGATCGACGGGTCGTACCGAGGGAACCGTCGCGGTCAACGTCGAACAGATCCAGCAGGAAATGGCCGAAGAAGAGGCCGAGTAACCACCGATGACGACCGGAAAGAACACCAAGGGATACGAGACACCGAATCACCCCTTCCAGGGTGGCCGCATCGCCGACGAGCACCGACTGCTCGCCGAATATGGCCTGCGCAACAAGCGCGAGCTCTGGACAGCAGAGTCACGGCTGCGTGAAATCCGACGTGAGGCGCGTGACCTCCTCGGACAGACACAAGGCGACACTGATGCCAGCGCCGATATCGGCACCGACTTCCTCTCCAGCTTGCGAAAGCGCGGCTACCTCGGACCAGATGACGGTCTCGACGAAGTTCTATCGCTCGAGGTCACCGACATCCTCGAACGCCGCCTCCAGACGCAGGTGTACCGGCAAGGACTGGCAAACACGGTCGACCAGTCGCGTCAGTTCATCATCCATGGCCATATCGCCATCGACGGACGTCGAACGAACCGACCCAGCTATGTCGTGCCGGTCGATGAGGAGTCGTTGATCGACTTCGATCAGACCAGCCCGATCGCTGATGAACTACACCCAGAACGGGCGGGGGCCCAGTGAGTACTATGGCAGATGAAGAGAAGTGGGGTGTCGCCCACATACATGCGTCATTCAACAATACAATCATCACGGTCACCGATCTCACCGGAGCAGAGACGATCGCCGCGGTCAGTGGTGGCCACGTCGTCAAACAAGACCGCGATGAATCCTCGCCCTATGCAGCCATGCAGATGGCTGATGAACTCGCGAGTCGGGTCAGAGACGCCGGCTTTGAGGGGCTACACGTCAGAGTCAGAGGTCCTGGTGGCAATCGCCAGCGGAACCCCGGTCCAGGGGCTCAGGCGGCCATCCGCGCACTCGCTCGGGCCGGTCTTGAGATCGGCCGTATCGAGGATGTCACTCCAATCCCACACGACGGGTCACGCCCACCGAAGGGCTTTGGCTTTTGATCATGGCAGGAAACGGTGATGTTCCCGAGTACGAGGTCGAGTTCGTCGATCACGACGACCGGAAGGCTCGTTTCGTCGTCCGGAACATCTCGCCGGCGTTCGCCAATGCGATCCGCCGATCGATGCTTGCGGATGTCCCGACGATGGCGATCGATACGGTACGTATCATCGAGAACACCTCGGTGATGTTCGATGAGATGATCGGACTACGACTGGGACTCATCCCACTCGAATCACCTCCTGGTGAGTTCGAGATTGGTGAATCGGTCAGCCTAAGTCTGGATGTCAGTGGCGAAGCCACCGCCTACTCCGGCGACCTCCTCTCAGCTGACGATAGCGTCTCGGTTGCCGATGAGAACATTCCGATCATCGATCTCAATGAGGGCCAACGCCTCGAACTTGAGGCCGAGGCCGTCCTCGATGTCGGGAGCGAGCACGTCAAGCACCAAGGTGGTGTCGCTGTGGGGTATCGAAACCTCCAGCGCGTCGAACCGGTCGAGGAGTTCGGTGAGTT
>SKSH01000191.1 GCA_007118075.1 Halobacteriales archaeon | reverse complement strand
GGTAGTGCCAAGGACGAAATCTCCCGGATGGAGGATGAATTTGTCCGTGTTGTAGTGCTCGACGTTCGTTCCCGAGTCGAGTGTTGTCTGTCCGATGATCTCGACGTCCTCGACGATCGTCCGTTGGGTGTAATCCTCGACCTGCGCCGGGCTATCAGGGTTGATGTATGGGATGTTGCTCTGTCGAAACTCGAGGAACTCGCCGCCGAGTCTGAGATCGACACTCGCCGGTTGGATCTGCAGCTCCGGATCATCGAGCGGATCGATCACAAGCGACCCCTCCTCGAGTCGCTTCTTGATGTCCCGGTCAGAGAGGATCATATGCCGACCCACCCCGTCGGACCAAATAATCCTCCCGTTTCTGCCCACGGTCGATAGCCAGGATTTTACCCTCGGCGGGACCGACTCCATCTGATGAAGCAGGTGATCGTGGTCCGTGGCGATCTCGATCTTGGCGTCGGCAAACTCGCGGCCCAGGTCGCCCATGCGGCGGTCAGTGCGGCCGATGTGACCGATAACGCCGATCGTGATGCGTGGTTGGCTCGAGGACAGCGCAAGGTGGTGCTTCGGGTACCGACGAAGGCTGCCCTCGAGGAGCTTGAGCGTGAAGCCGTACGTCGCAACCTTCCAGCAGCCCTCATCACCGATGCTGGTCGGACCGAACTCGAACCGGGGACGGTCACCACGCTCGGGATCGGCCCCGCATCGGAAGCTGACATCGATTCGGTGACCGGTCACCTCCCGCTGTATTGAACCGCAAGGTCTTGTGTCCCTGGCGACGTTGTGTTCGACTATGGACGAGGAGCACGCCTTCGAGACCACGGCGATCCACGGCGGACAGGAACCAGACCCGGCCACCGGGGCGGTGATGCCCCCGATTTACGCGTCATCCACCTTCGAGCAGGATGCCCCAGGGGATGATCGAGGCTACGAATACGCTCGGACCGGCAATCCGACCAGAGAGACGCTCGAGGCGAACCTCGCAGCCCTCGAGGGGGCTGCGTATGGGCGTGCGTTCTCGAGCGGGATGGGCGCGATCAACACCGTCATGAACCTGCTCGAGGCGGGCGATCACGTCGTCGCCGAGCGAGATCTCTACGGTGGGACACACCGCCTCTTCACCCAGGTATACGAGGGATACGACCTGGAGTTCACGTTCGTCGATATGACCGATCTCGATGCGGTTCGATCAGCTGTCCGCCCAGAGACCGAGTTGCTCTGGTTGGAGACCCCGACGAATCCACTCTTGAAGGTGGTCCATATCGAGGCGATCGCCGAGGTGGCAGCTGAAGCCGACGCCCTCTATGGAGTCGATAACACGTTCGCGACCCCGTATCTCCAGCGACCGTTGGATCTCGGTGCAGACTTCGTTTGCCACTCCTTGACGAAGTACCTCGGTGGTCACTCCGATGTTGTCGGCGGTGCGCTCCTCACCGATGATGCAGAGCTCGATGAAGCGTTCGGCTTCCATCAGAATGCGGTTGGAGCGACGATCGATCCGTTCGCGTGTTTCCTCGTACTCCGTGGGACGAAGACGCTCCCGCTCCGCATGGAGCGGCACTGCTCGAATGCGATGGTGCTAGCAGAATGGTTGGATGATGACCCGCTCGTCGATGAGGTCTACTACCCTGGCCTTCCCGACCATTCCGGCCACGAGGTCGCCACACGGCAGATGAGCGGCTACGGTGGGATGGTCAGCTTCGAACTCGATTGTGCGCTTGAGACGGCGAGTGAGATCGTCAGCAGTCTCTCGGTTTTCACGCTGGCTGAGAGCCTCGGTGGAGTTGAGAGTCTGATCGAGCAGCCAGCGACGATGACGCACGCCGCTGTCCCAGCCGAAGAGCGTCGGGCATCTGGACTGGCCGATGGCCTCATCCGAGCCAGTGTCGGCGTCGAGCACATCGACGATCTGATCGCCGATCTCGATCAAGCCTTCGACCAGGCTCGCTGAGGGTTATTCCTTAACGATCGCTCCATCGAGGTAATGGTCGATCTTGTCGTTCGACGATTGGACGATTTTCCGAAAATTGACGTGTCGTTCACTCACCTGAGAGACATCCTCGACGATATCGAGGCGCAAACCCATCTCTCTGAGATGGTTCAAGAGGTCGTCAACAACCGCCGGTGGCGCCGTGACCGCATGGTCCTCAGCGAGTCGCTCTCCAGCATCGACGGCCTCGATCGCGTCGGTCATCGAAGTCAAAATGGCCTCCCCGAGGGAGGTGGCACGTTCACGACGAGCTGCATCGTCATCAAACTCGACCGACTGAAATCCCTCCCGAATGAGTCGTCTGAACATGAACGCTTGACCGTAGTCGAACGGGAGCGAGAAGGCGAACGCGAGGTCGCCCTGGTTCGCGGATGAGGTGGTATACTTGAGCTGTTTTGTACCGCATGGGGATTTCATGATGATCCCCTCGCGCCCGGTTTGATCGAGATCTTCGATCACCTTGGCAACTATCTCATGACCGTCGGTCGGGCTCACGGTCGCCAAATGCTCGACCTGTGGGATGGCATGTGCTTCGAGGACGGTCCGTCTGGTCGTGACAGCCATCGGGACGCCTGATTCCCGATGTCGAACGTCGAATGCCCTAAACTCGAGTGACTCCACACCGGGGTAGCTGTGTGGTGTATACGGATTATCCGGTCCGATCATCTCGCCACAGAGCACCTGCTCTGGGTATGCGTCGAAGATATCTTCAAGGTCGAGACGATCGCGGGCATACCAGGTGGTGAACGGGCAGATCCGCCCGCTCCTGAGGATCCCATAGGTAACACCGTCGATTCTCGCGATCCTGGTGTTGTAGCCATTGAGCTTCTCTTCAACGTAGATCTCATCCTCGAAGTGGCGGGCAATTCCACCCTCGAGCATGAGTGTCCGTGGTACCTTCGGGAATCCACGGACCGCTGTCTGGCCGGTGAGGACGGTCCCACGCTCGAGCTGTCTGTGGTAGTCGGGGAGGAACTGGTACTTGATCTCCTCAAAGCGGCGGGTTTGGAGGTGGTCTGCGACACGCTCGAACGCTGCGTTGTCGAGACCGAGAAGCTCGTGCGGGTTCACATGGTGGGTTTCGGTGGCTATACCCAAAGTGGTTGCCTGTGCATAGCAGCGAAGCTACTTTGCACCAGCGCTCGAATCGACGCTCAATGAGCGTCGATCCATTCAAGCAGCGATTCGTGCTCGACACCTCTGCATTCCTCACACAGGACATCCGGGACGAAGATCAGGATGTCGAGGCGGCCGTCGAGGCGTTGCTCAAGTTGATCTCCAGAGCCAGGTTATCACTCGGCATCTCCTGTTACATGCCGCCGTCGGTATACGATGAATGTACCCGGATGCTCGAGACCCGTGATGTCAGCGAGGAGCTCTTGGACGAGCTCGCGACCTGGATCATCAGGAAACATCCCGACCGATACGCAGTGTCGATCCCCGCCGACGTGGTGTATGAGTTCATCGATGAGATGAGTACTCGGGTCAACCGCGGCCTTCGAGTCTCAGAGGAGGTTGTCAGGCGTGCAGAACAACTCGAGCCAGAGCCACTGGACGATCACGAGCATAAGACCGTGACCGACGAACTGATCGCTGAACTACGTGAGAAGTACCGTACCTCGTTGCGAAAGGGTGTGTTGGATTCCCGTGAGGATTTTGACCTACTCATCCTCGCCAGAGAACTCGATGCCGGGGTCGTGACTGAGGATGCAGGTATCATCGATTGGACAGAGGACTTCGGTCTCAGGTACCTGCGTGGGCGTGATTTCCCGTCGCTACTGCAGGCGTACTTAGACGCGGTAGAACCAGACGGTTAGATTCGTGTGACGTTTTCGACTGAGACGCTCTCAACACCATCGACTGCGGCGAACGCCTCTTCGACGGCCTCGGTACCACCTGCATCGTCCGGGATCACGACCATCGCGATGATGGCGGTGAGCCCGAACGCCACGGCATCGTGTGCGGTATCGTTCAGCTCTGCACCATCGGGTAATGCAGCAGCGAGTCGGTCTTCGAGCTCCTCGAGATCGATATCCGGCGAGGCCGGCATGACCTTCACCTGGGTTGCAACCTTCCCCATGTTCATGGCCCCCTGAAATCGCACTGTGGGCAGTCGTACGGATTACTCTGCTTTCGACACTTCGGGCATCGATGGAGCTGGTGATTACACGATGGACATCCGAAGGTGGCAGCATTCGTGCCGGTCACATTGATACCACAGGTGACACATCGCTGCTCGGTTGCAGCCTCACTTTCACTCATGGCCGCGGGTTGCCGTTGGTCGGGTAAAACGGTTGTCGTTTGCCAGTCGGACTGTTATACCTGTCACCCAGGAGCACGGAATGTCTTGAGTCTGAATCGGTAGATGAGCGGGACCAATACGGCGGGGTCACCGTTCCACGTGATTGTCGTCTCCGAGAGCCGATAGGATGGGCCAACCGCCACCGTACCCTGCTTGAGTCTCGCTTGCCAGCCATCACCGACGACCGTGGTCTTGTTCACCCGCGCACCACCGAGGTTCTCAAGATAGCCGATCGCCTGTTCATAGGTCACCCCTCGAAACCGTCTCGTCTCGAGCATTTCGTCATCACGCTGCTCGAACTCAGCTGGAGGGATTGCATCGAGCCCTGGTTCGATGCGTTGGATGGTCTCGTCAAGCGTTACTGCCATCAGACGTTAACCAAACCCATTGTGCATCCGATGGCCTGAGGAGCTACGTGATGATTCCCGTCCCCAGAGACATTCGGTCGAAGCAGCATTTCTAGCCGTTCTGTGCGCTCACCCGAGCAAAATCGGCCCGATCAAGACACCCATGAGATGGACGCGTCGACCTCCGATGCGAAGTGGAACCAGACCGATCATGGTGCTGATGAGATAGACGGCGATGCCCGCTATGCCGGCGAACAGAAACGACAAGATTGCAAGTCCGGCGAGAAGTACGATGCTCAGCCGAGTGTAATCGAGTGCGCCGATGATGTCGAGATATCGGTCACCGATTGAGACGACCACCAGATAGCCGATACAACCTGCAACTACGGTTGCAAGGACGAGGATCCCCAGCTCAACCGGCGCGCCGAGCTCTTCGTAGGCAACGATGATCCCACTTCGAGGCGCACCGAAGGCTGCCAGGGCAAACAGGGCGAAGATGGTGTTGCTCGTGTCGACACCACTTGTAGCCACGACGTATCCTCGGTCACCACCCGAACCTGGGACGAGTGCCAGCACGGCAACCGCAGCGATCGCCGCCGAGATACCGGGGAGAAAGCCGACGATCGCCCCACTGACCGTCCCTGCCGCGGCGGTCATGAGGATCAATCGTCGGGTTGAACGGATGGTCGGACGATGCTGTGGCGGTACCCCGGCACCCTTCGACGCATCGATCAGCGTTGGTGCCCCGAAGAGCCCAGCAAAGATCGGGCTGAGCATGTCGCCGGCATCCAACGGAGCCGACGGATTCATATCGAGGGTCAATTCACCGAGCATCGCCGCCATTGAGAAGCTCAACAGGCCACCGAGGCCGGCTCTGATGGAGGGTTCTGTCAAGATCAGTCCGAGCACCACCGCCAACAGGATGACTGTCACATGCGCCATGAGCTGGTCGTAAATGAGCATCATCCCGATGGTGATCGGCACCGCGAAAGGGACCGCCAGGATGACCGCCAGAATGCTCCCGAGGGCTGATAGGCGGAGTGCCTCACGACCCCTGCCCTCGAGGACGAGCCGATGTCCCGGCAGCGCCATCACCGCCATATCCGCATCCGGGACCCCGATGGCCAGTGCAGGAACCGCATCGACGAAGCTATGGACGACACCAGCGGCAAGCATGGCCACACCGACGAACAACGGGTTGGCTGGAATGGCCGGTGCCACCGCGACGAGTAACATGGCGAAGTTGTTGGCATGCAGTCCAGGGATGAGTCCGCTGATGACCCCGAGGGATGCCCCGCCGAGTGTGAAGATGACCAGCAATATAGCCATCTCCAACCCGATCATGGGTTCGATGGGGATGGGGACCATCGCCGTCGCTGGTCCCGCTATTTCCTATAAATGCCATTTGCGATCGTGGTATCAGCGATCGAGTCTCCAATCGGTTTGACTCATCAGTCGGTCTGGTCTCGAACTGCAGCGGTCATCTGGTAAAACCCTCCCTCGAACTCTACCTTGAGTGACTCGGTATCAGCCTCCTGGAACGGTTCGACAAGCTGGTGTGGCCCGATGACTCGTACGGTCTCGACAGATTCAATGTCGAACAAAGGGATGCTGTTCCTGAGGCTGCGAAACCTGGTTTGGTAGAGCTGCTCAGAGATGACTCGAAAATCGAATCCCTCGCTGATGGATTGCTCGACCACGACCTCCACGGGTTCGATGGCCCACGGACCGGTTGGCAACTCGACCGTGACCGCGTCGATATCCACATCGAGGGTGGCGTCAGCTTCAGGTTCTACCTCGAGGGCTGGCCCATCCAACTCGAACATCGTCGCGAGATGGGCGCCATCGTATTGATACTCGGATTCGATCGCGTATCGACCGTTTCCGAGGAAATGCGCCACCAGCATGTTCTCATGCTCGATTCCCTCCTGCTGGTTGAACATCACCGGTGCGGTGGCAGTGTCCCCCGGATAGACGGTTGTTCGTTCACCGACATCGATCGGTAGGGCTGGTTCATGGTGGTCTAAGGTGGGCAGTTCCGGAATGACGATCTGACCATGGTAGGGCAACTCGAAGTTCGGGGTGAGATCGAACCATTCCGAGCCATCGAACTTGTACAGGTTCATGTTCCCCAACCGCCCATCGACCGGTTCACTGCTGTAGTTGACAACCTCGAACCCGAGTGCGGTCGGTAGTTCCGAGAACTCTGTGGCGGGTTGGAGATAGACTTCGGTCTGGTCGGTCGCCTCGTGATACCAGCTGATGGCCATATCCTTCTGAGGCGAGGGAACGGTCGTGTCATCGAACCTGGATTGTCCTGACGGCCCCGGTGCTTCGTGATCCCAGATGCTGATGGTGATCGGTTCGTCACCCTCGAAGGTGTACCGTCCAGGCCCGAACGGAGCACTAGTCGGGGTGGCTTCCGAGAGGAGATAGAAATCAGCGATGAGGGTCTCCTCAGCCTCGAGGTGGAGGTACTCCGGGTAGAACGGCCCCATGAGCGAATCGGGCCGCCACCGGTACATCGTATCGGTGACCGGAAGCGTCGCCCGTTCGCCGATCGGTCGACTATCGGCTGGTAGGACCAGTAGATTGGTGCCATTTGCCTCCGTCCATGGGGGATGGTCGAGGATACCAGTCCGTCCAAGCTCGAACGGTTGCCCGAACGAGCGTGTATTCTGAAGGCCCATCCGTAAAATCGCTGGGCCAATCTCCGTGGCTGGTTCGATGATATCCACTGCCATCACGATGCCATCGTCGGTCTTGAATGAGCCATCAGGTACCGATGCTGCAAGTGGGATATTGGTGAACTCAACGGTGCGTCCGGGTTCAAGCAGCGCGTCGAGTTCCTCGGTTGGGCCGCTATCTGCTTGCCCGTTCGGCGACGGTGTTGGCTCGTCATCGCCAACACCGAGAAGCTCGGCACATCCGGCGGTGGCGGTTACCCCTGCTGCCACCGAAGCGAAGATGAACCGTCTGCGGCGCATATCGGGAACTTTGAGTATTCTTCCGATTAGGGGTTGTGATGAATACAATCAGACTTGTAGTCTTCAAACCGACGGCAGATGATCACTGAATCGCGTGGGCGAATTTCTCTTTGAGCTTCTCGATTTTTGGTGGGATGTAGGCTGAACAGTACGCCTGCTCCGGATTTTTCTCATAGAAGTCCTGATGGTAGGTTTCAGCTTCCCAGAACACTTCAAGTGGTTCGACTTCAGTGACGATCGGGTCATCGTAGCCACCATCGGATTCGAGATCTTCGATCATCGACTCTGCTACCTCCCGCTGTTTCTCGGTTTCATAGAAGATGACCGATCGGTACTGGGAGCCGATATCAGGACCTTGTCGGTCTTTCGTCGTCGGATCATGGATGGTGAAGAAGGCTGCCAGCAGCTCATCGAAGGCGAGCACCGATGGGTCGAACTCGACACGGACCACCTCGGCGTGGCCAGTCTCCCCGGTGCAGACCGCCTCGTAGCTCGGCTCTTCGACATTTCCCCCGGTGTAGCCTGATATGACCGACTGTACGCCCCTGAGTCGTTCCAGCGATGCCTCCACACACCAGAAGCAGCCACCACCCAGCGTGGACGTCTCGATGCGGTCGCTCATCAACATGTGGTAGTCGGCCGTCCGAAAAAGGCCTTCCGTCGATTATCAGCCGAACAGTTCACCGAGGCCTTCGCCGCTGGCCTCCTCTTCCTCGTCGTCTTCCTCCTCATCAGCGGCCTCCTCGGCCTCTGGTTCTTCCTCATCGGCTGGCTCTGCGGCTGGTGCCGCGGCTCCAGCGGCGGCCACCGGGGCCGCTTCGGCGATCGCATCGTCGATGTTCACATCCTCGAGCGCTGCGACCAGTGCCTTGACGCGAGATTCCTCCACGTCAACACCGGCGGCCTCGAGGACGGCGGTCAGGTTCTCTTCGTTGATCTCTTCCTCCGTTTCGTTCAGGATGAGTGCTGCGTATACGTATTCCATTGTTGATCACCCGAAGAGGTCCCCGAGGCCCTCGGCGGACGCCTCCTCCTCGTCATCGTCCTCCGGCTCATCATCCGCGTCGGCTTCCTCGGTTGGCTCCTCGTCAGTTGTGTCCGCTTCTTCCGTAGTCGATACCGCGTCCTGAGCTGGACCGGCCGGGATGTCCGCGGCTGGTACCACCTCGTCATCATCGATCGTCACCGCGAGTGTACGGCCATCGGCAACCGCTGCCGAGAGGACCGCGTCGGCCGTCTTTGCCTCGATGAACCCTGCCTTGACGGCAACCGACATTGCGGCGGTGTCAGCCTTCGATAGCAACGCCGGCACCACCTCGACCGCCGGATAGGCCACCTCGGTGGCGAGCCCCCGAGCATTACTCGAGGCACTGGCGATGTCGCTGCGGTAGGCATCGATGTCGAGGGCGAGATCTTCTGAGAAGAAGATCACACCATCGGCGAGGACGGCTCGCAGATCGAGACCGACTTCTTTTGGTTCGAGCTCAAGCTCGTTGAAGATCCCCTCCTGTTCGGGGGTGACAGTGTCACCTGCCTCAAGGACGGTGGTCGTCTCGATGACCTCGATCGACCCCTGGTCGATCCGGGCTGGAACCCCGGCATTTTGCAGTTCACCGACGAACGGTCCCGGGTCGATCCCGGTGTCCCCTCCCTCGATGATGATATCGTTGGGGGCGATCTCGCCGGCACTGATCGGTGCAGGCGTCTTCGATGCCTCGAGCTGTCTGAATAGCGCGAACGGATTGGCATCAGACAGGACGATGCCGACCTGGCCATTGACGTGCTCGACGAGCTCTTCGAGACCCTCGTCGACCTCTTCGAGTGCCAGCCGCACCAGTGTGTTGCGGCTGACTCTGAGTCGGGCGGTCTCGTGGAGCTCACGCCGCATCGTTTGCAGCTGCCGACTGGGGATGCCAGTCAATGAGACAATTCCGACAGAATCAGCCTCCTCAAGGAGGTCCTTGAGTGCCTCGACCTCCTCGACCTTCCACGGTGGGATGGTCTCGGTCTGGACGGTCATCTCAGGCCACCTCCACCGAGGGTCCCATCGTGGTCTTGACGTAGACGGAGTCAAGGTTCCGTGGGCCCTTCTCGAGCGAGGCATGCAGTCGACGAAGCACCGTGTCGACGTTATCTGCGATCTCCTCGGCGTCCATGTTGCGGGCACCGACGAGTGCATGGAACGTCCGACGATCACGGCTGCGAAGCTGCACTGTGTTCTTCATTCGTTCTACTACCGCGACAACGTCGTCATCAGGCGACAGCGGCGTCGGCATCTTTCCTCGCGGTCCCAGCACACGTCCGAGGTTCCGACCAATATCCTGCATCATCGCCTCTTCGGCGATGAAGAAATTGGTCTCATTTGCTAGGCGCTTGGCGGCATCCTGATCATCCCCAAGATCATCGAGCTCATCGGCGTCAAGTACCTCATCCGCAACGGATTCGGCTTGCGCTGCTGTCTCTCCCTCGGCGAAGACGACGATCCGTGTCTCCTTGCCGGTCCCCGAGGGGAGCACGATGCTCTCGTCGACCCGCTGTGAGGGGTCGTTGAGATCGAGGTCCCGAAGGTTGATGGCGAGGTCGACGGATTCGACGAAATTCCGCTCTGGCGCCTCCTCTAGCGCGCGTGCGACCGCATCTACGATGTCATTATCGGCCATGGTATCCCTCCGTAGTACGCGGACATTCCGCTGCTACGGACGAAACAGGCGAACACCTGTCTCGCCCGAGAAAAGGCCCAAGCCCGACTTAAACCCGTCGAACCGGCGAATCAGTGTTCGAACGGGATGGCTGGGGTGAGCCCGTGATCTTCGAAAGCCCGTTCGAGACGTTCGATCCTCGGGCCGATCGCCTCGGGACTGTGTGAATCACTCCCGACGGTGATCGGGATGTCGTACTCAATGAGAATCTCGAGGAAGGGTTCATTCGGATGGAACTGACCGTACTCATCGAGAATCCGACCGGCGTTCAGCTCTGGGATGGTCCGCGAATCGGCGAATGCGGCGGCGATCTGTTCGTAGTGTGCTTTGGTGGCGAGACCCCGAATCGCCTCGTTACGTTCGACGATATCTGGATGAGCACAGATCTCGAACAACTCAGATCGGATCATTGTCTCGAGATCGTCGAAGTAGTCGTCGACGAGTGCCTTTCGTTGGCTTGGGCTTTTATCGAGGAGATGCTCAGAGAAGTGGACGTTCTGGCCATCGATCTCGTGCACGCTCCCGATCGCATAATCGAAGTCAGCTTCGGCGAGGAACGCCGCTATCTCCTCGGTCGATTCCCTGAAGAAATCCATCTCGACCGCGTCGTAGATCTCGATGTCGACCACCTCATCGACAAGGTCGATCGCCTCGCGACGACGCTTGTAGGTGAGATCGAGGTTGTAACCGGCGACGATCCGGTGTTCGAGCGGCTCACGCCGTCTCGGGAGCATACAATGGTCGGCGATGCCGACCCCTTCAAGTCCGGTACGGGCCGCAGAACGGACCATCCACTCGAGGAAGCTACCATCGGAGTAGTTCGAGTGGACGTGATAGTCAGCGGTGAGGACGTCTGACATCAGCGGGTAGATGGTGGTTCAGGCTTCAACAGCATCGACGAGGACGTCATCGTACTCTCCGGCATCGATATCGTCGAAGATGTCACGCGCATCGATCCCCTCGATGGTCACCCCGAGGGTGACGCAGGTACCGATGACCTCCTTCGCCGCCGCCTTCACGTCATACGCGAGGAGATCGGGAAGCTTCTGTTCGGCGACTTCACGGACTTCCTCCATGGTGAGGTCGGCCACGAACTCCTCCTGGGGCACACCAGATCCCGTCTCGAATCCTGCCTTGTCCTTGATGAGCGCTGCCGTTGGCGGGACACCCACCTCGATGGTGAACGAACCATCCTCCTCGTACTCGACGGTGACTGGTACCTCGGTGCCATCGAACGCGGCGGTCTGATTGTTGATCTCGTTGACGACTGCCTGCACATCCACCGGCGTCGGGCCGAGCTCTGGGCCCAATGGTGGACCCGGCGTGGCCTGCCCGCCTGGGACGAGCAGCTCGATCGTTTCTCCCATACACGTAGGGGGCGTTGTGGCGTGTTTAAAGGTTTGCAACCGTCGCCGATGGAAGAACTATCATCGAACGGAATCCTCGATCCATTCAGCGAATGGTTCTGGGGTTTCTGTGGCATCGAATCGCTCGATACACGGTACTTCGTGTGGATGAAGCGCATCAATGCGCTCGATCAGTTCGTCGACCCGATCGGCACTCGTTTTACACAGGAGGATGGTTTCATCTTCGGTGATGACGTCTCCATCCCATCGATATGTCGAGTGACAGTCGATTGCGTTCACACATGCCGCCAGTTGATCTTCGATGAGCTGGGCGGCTATATTCACCGCTGCATCGGGAGGACACGTACTATAGATGGTTGGCACGGGACTGTTTTCGTCCCCATCGGGCTTAAGCATCCGTCCGGACCGGTAGACCCAAGGGCGAACCACGTGACCAATCTGGAGATGATCGAGCGTCGAGTTTCCGACGAGATTTCGACCGACGATAGCACGATCGCCCCGGTACGGAGGTTCCCATGACGACGACCGCGGAGGCGATCGTCGAGGTGCTAGCATCGTTGGATGTCAATCGGGTTTTCGGCTATCCAGGCGGGCGAGTCATCGAGGTCTTCGAGACACTCGCAGGGACCGATATCGAGGTTGTCCGGCCACGTGATGAGCGTCAGGCAGCCGTGATGGCTGAGGCGCATGGACGGATCACCGGTGAACCGGGTGTCCTGATGGGTCAGGGACCTTGGATCGGCAGTCTCGGGGCGATGGGGCTCATGGAGGCCAGACTTGGTTCGTCGCCGATGGTGGCAATCACCGAGGCGAGCGAACGAGGTGAGTTCGCACCGTTGGCTCCGTACCAGGCCGCTCGTGGAGATTACGGCGGTATCGATCTCCCACAGATACTCGATGCGATGACCAAGGAGACGTGGAAGCCACGTCGACCTACCGAGACCGTCACAGCCGTGGAGCTGGCGTTCAAGCACGCGATGGCCGGTCGTCCCGGACCGACCGCGGTCATCCTCGATGGTGCTGCGGTGACCGAATCGCTCCCGGCCGATCCACATCCACCTCGATGGGCTGTCGGGACCCGGAGTTCGGTTGACCGAGCCCAGCCTCGATCGTCCGCAGTCACGACCGCAGCATCTCAGCTTGTAGCATCGGATTCACCAGTCATCATCGCTGGCAATGGGGTCCATCAGTCATCCGCCTATGCGGAACTCGAGGCGACCGCGAAGGCGTTCGGTGCCGCGGTGGTGACCTCGTATCTTGGCAAATCGACCATCCCTGAGGACCACGAACTGGCCGGCGGTGTCATCGGGTCGTACGGTCACGAGGAGGCCAATCGCCTGGTCGGTGAGGCCGATTGTCTCCTCGTGGTCGGAACCAGGTTGAACCCGATGGACACCAACTGGCAGGCTCCGAACTTCATCGATCCGGAGACCCAGACGATCATCCACCTCGATATCGATGCGCGAAACGCCGGGTGGACGTACCCAGCTGACACCTCGCTCATCGGTGATGCCGCCCTCGGTCTCGCAGCACTGGTTGAGCACGCCCCAGAATCAGTTGATACCGAATGGGCTCGTTCTGTCGCCGCCAACGCTCGAACGGATGCGTTCGATGATCCCAACCGGACGGCTGATGATGTACCGGTCAGGCCGGAGCGAGCCATAGCCGACCTTCAATCGGTGGCTCCCCCGGATGCGATTGTCCTCGCGGACTCGGGCAATAATCGGTTCTGGCTGATGCATCACTATCAGACACGGGTTGCCGGCACCTACTACGGGAGTGGCGGCGTCGCCGGGATGGGGTGGTCACCGCCAGCGGCGGTCGCGGTTGCCCTGGCTGGCCATGAGGCGATATCCGTCGCCGGTGATGGTGGGTTCGCGATGACCATGACCGCCATCGAGACCGCACGGGAGTACGGAGTTTCACCCACCTACGTCGTCCTCGACGATGGAGCCCTTGGGATGGTTCGTGAGATCGATCCGGCGATTCCCGGTGTCGAGTTCCCAGGGACTGATCTTGCCGCGGTCGCAGAGACCCTCGGAGCAGATGCACAACGGGTCAGTGAGCCAGATGGCCTCGTAGACGCATACCGGCATGCACTCTCGGTGGATCTCCCAGCGGTTGTCGTGGTCGACATCGATTCGACGATCGACGCTGGCGCACACCTCCAATCCTCCTTCTACCGAGCTGTCGGTGGACTTCACGAGTGACCGACAGCCGGAATCGTTGGCTTATTTGCTCGGTCGCACGACCCTCCCGGTATGACCGACGAGACCGTATTCCTGACCGGTGGAACTGGGTTCATAGGATCGTATACCGCGGCGGAGTTGGTCGACCACGGATACGATGTCGTCTGCTTCGATCACTCGGATGACACACGAATCCTCGAGAAGCTCGGAGTTGCCGATGAGGTGGAGGTCATCCGTGGTGACGTGGTCGATGCGATGGGCATGGTTCGGGTCCTTCGTGAGTCCGACGCGAGGTATATCGTCCACCTTGCGGCACTCTTGACCACGTCTGCCCGAGCCAATCCAGCGGCAGCAGTCAAGGTGAACATCGAGGGGACGACCAACATCTTCGAGGCGGCGAGAGCACTGGACAATCAGATCGAGCGTGTCGCTTGGGCTTCGAGTGCAGCAGTGTATGCACCGCCAGCCAACTACGACCACGGCTGGGTGACCGAGGCGGATCTGGTGTATCCCGACACCCTCTATGGAGGTTCGAAGGTGTACAACGAGATCCAGGCGAAGGTGTATGAGGAGGACTACGATCTGGATCACGTCGGCCTCCGGCCGACCGTTGCGTATGGTCCATACCGCGAGACTGGCGGCTCGGCTTTCCTCGCCAACATCATCGAAAAGCCAGCCCTCGGTGAACCGTTCAGTGTCGAGTACGGGGACCAGGTCATCGACTGGCAGTATGTGAAAGATATCGCGACATCGTTCAGACTTGCGATGGAGACGCCTGCCGCATCACGGAACCGGTCGATCTACAATGTCCGAGGATCGCTCGCGACCGTTCGAGAGGCGGCAGAGACGGTCTCAGAGCTCATTCCGGATGCCGACCTCGAGGTGAGTGATGCAGGAGAGCTACCGTGGACGCAGCGGCTTGATATGACGGCTGCCAAGGAGGAGCTCGGGTATACGCCTGCGTACGATCTGAAAAGCGGTTTCCGGGAGTACATCGGGGTCCTCAGAGACGAGGCTGGTCTCGAACCGCTTTGGTGACCTGAGCCGAGACGTTCATCAATATCCGTCCGATTGGTATGGGTAATGGCTGACTGTCGGTACTGCGATGCTCGATTCGACGATGAGGCGGCACTCATCCAGCACCTCAGCACCGAGCACGCGGCAGATGAGCTGAGTCCAATCGACCAGCGACGTGTCAAGGGGCACACCGACAGTGATGATGGTGGACTGCCGACGGGTGCAATCGCCGGGATAGGCATCGGGGTGGTCCTCGTCATCGGTATGCTCGTGGCGGTTGTCCTCGTGGCGGGGGGTGGTGGCGATGAACCGCCGCTATACACCGATGACGTCGCGAAGACACCATCCGATTTCGATAGTCTCCATGAACACGGGCTGATGGACGTGGAGATCGACGGGGAGGTGTTCGATTTCGCAAACGATCAATCGCTGATCATGGCCGATCCCTACTGGTTCCACTTCCATGGTGGAAACAACGTCTGGCACACACATGGCCAGGATATCACGCTTGAATACGCCCTCGCTACCCTCGGGATTGTCGTGGATGATGGTGGGACCGTCATTGAGTACAACGGTGAACACTACGATGACCGTGATGAGGATACAACCGTCTCGATCACCGTCGACGGCGAAGCGGTCGATCCAAGCGAACACGTCCTCTCTGGCGTGCTCGGCGCCTCCCCTGATGCAGCAGCCGATGGGGAGCACGTGGTCGTCACGGTGGAACGAACTGGCTGATTTACCGTATCGCCGTTGAGTACTCGTCGATCCATTCGGTCAGCGAGATGCCCATCGTCGCTTGGGTGATCGCGTTCGATGAGATTGCATTGGCCTGTTTGACCAGCTCTGCCTCGAGTGTCCTCGTGGGGATCTCACCGATGACGTGTGGGATCGCTTGTTGGACGGCAATCGGACAGCCCACCTCATGGGCTAGCGCGTAACTTGATAGCGAGTGTGGGATGGTGGCATCGGCGTACGTGGGATCGGGATCGACCAGCTCGGCATCGACGTATGCGACGTACTCGTAGCACTTGCCAACATCATGTAAGAGTGCAGCAGCGATCGTCACATCGAGGTTCGGTTCAGCATCATGGACCGACCGGGTGAGATTTGCGGCACTGGTGGCTATCTGGGTGACCCCCCGGACGTGTTCGACGGTGGTCACTTCGTGGATGTTCCACGCGTACGGGATGTCGTACATACTCTCCCAGCCGCCACGGACGAGGCCGAGTTGCCAGGCCCTGCTCACCTGCTCTTTGAGGGTATCATCCGAGATCTCGGCCAATTCAGGGAATGCACTGGTGATCTCGTCGATCCGATCGACGCTCATGGTCTATCGCTCCGGTCGACTTGGACTGTCTCACGGCCGATGAGCCGTGGTCGATCCTCGATGGCGAGGAAGTTATCCACGTCAGCTCTCGCCTTGGCGGCAACCTCGAGCGCTGGATCGTAGTCTCGATCACCCGGACTCCCGAGTGCTGCATGGAGATCGTCCAATGATTCGAAGTAAAGCTCTGCGACTCCATCGAATTCGGCGACAGCTGGTTCGGTCGGGATCACTGTCGCATACCTGACGACGCCCTCGATCTCACGGGCGATCGGGGTATGATTCGATTGCCAATACTCGACGAACTCCTCGTGGGTCATCCCAGGCTTTCGAACCAGGAAGGCAGCGTGTTTGTAGAGACCTGTCGTATCACCGCCGGTCTCGTCTCGTTGTACCGTCTCTTCACCGATTAGACGAGGACGACGCTCGATAGCGAGGAAGTTGTCGACATCGGCCCTGGCTTTTGCTGCCACCTCGAGGTCTGGGTCGTAATCCCGATCACCCGGACTCCCGAGGGCGGCATGGAGCTCGTCTATCGATTCGAAGTACAACTCGGCGATACCATCGAATTCAGCGACGGTTGGGTCGACCGGTACCACCGTCTGGTACCGGATGACCCCCTCGATATCCTTCGCAATCTGGGTATGTTCGTGCTGCCAGTACTCGATGAACTCCGCGTGGGTGAGCCCATCTTTCCTGACGAGGAGAGCGATGTGCTTGTACATTGTCCGGATGGTCTGTTGCCCACCGCATAAACCTCCCTAACCGTGTTGCAATCAGTCTGTCATTCGAGGTGCTTGGTGAGAAGTAGTTCCTCGTGTTCCACGCCGGCCAATTCCGTGAACTGTCGCTCGACCTTCTCGAAACCCTTGGCCTCGTAAAAGCGTCGGCCCACCTCGTTCTCTGCTAATACCGCGAGCCAGATAGCTTCGTAACCTCGGTCTGCGAGGGTGCCACAGAGTCGGTCGAGCAAGCGTGAACCGATCCTCTCTCCCCATCGGTCTGGGTGCACATAGATGCGAGAGATGACGGCATCAGCCGGTCCAGCCTCGGTCGGGCCGCCCTGGGCGAAGCCAAGCGTTGACTCCTGTTCGATAGCGATGAACATCGGCGCGATATCCCGTTCGATCGAGCGTCGAATGTCCTCGACATCGTACCAGTTGTCGACGAGTTCATCCACTGCCTTCTCGCCGATGATGTGATCGTAGGTCGCATGCCAGGCCGTTCGCGCGACCGCTTCGATCGACGGGGCAGCTCCCGGTGTGGCGCTGGTGATTCGCATGTGGATGTTCCTGTAGAGCTCGTCAAGGAATGTTAATGGGGGCGGTCGAGGAACATCAGGACAATGTACGATCGGACCTACATGGAAGGGACCCGCGGAACGATGGCTGTCGACTGGGAGGAACGCATCGACACCAAACGGCTCAGAACCGAGCGTAAGGAACGAGCGCTCGAACAACTACAGTCGAACGGTCTCGAGGCTGCGTTGTTCGTAAGCGACCCGAACATCCGGTATGTCACGGGTCTCGCGATGACCGGTGGCAGCGGTGCCGACCACTACACGTTGTTGTTCGAGGATGGACAGGTGGTCCACTGGGATACGGCTGATCATGCCTCCAATCAACGATTCAACTGTCCATGGCTGGATGATATCCGATATGCGTGTCCCGGCCTCGGGAACGTACCTCGAGCATCCGGACACGACGGGGCCCGGCGCTTTCTCATCGAGACGATGGCCGATACCGTCGTCTCGGCCATGGAGGAGTATGGATACGATGGTGCCACCCTCGGTGTCGATGTCGGGAACACCCGACTGCTCGATGCCCTCGAACGTCGAGGTCCAACGACGGATGTCAAGTCCTGTACGTCAGCGATGGAGGTAGCACGGCGGGTCAAGACGCGAGATGAGATCGAATGTCTACGACAGGTTGCCGCCATCTGTGAGGCGGGGTTCCAACGGATCGTCGACGAGGCATCGCCCGGTAAGACCGAGGCTGAACTTTGGGGTGAGGCTGTCCGTGAGCTCTGGCGCCATGGTGCGATGGTCCAGGGTGGCTACTTGACCAGCGGACCGAATACCTGGCCGAAACATCAGGCGAACACCACCGATCGGCTCATCCGGCCCGGAGACCTCCTCTATGCTGATTTCTACAATATCGGCTTCCTTGGGTATCGATCATGCTACTATCGTACCTTCTCGATGGGGTCGCCAACCGACTCCCAACAGGATGCCTATAAACTGGCGGTCGATGATCTTTACGATGTCCTCGACCGGATCAAGCCAGGGGTCACCACGGACGAGGTCGTCGAGGGGTTCCCCGATGCCGATGGTGAGCACATGGATTACTACGATGCAGACGAGTACTGGCAGATGACCACCAACCACTGGGCACATGGGCTTGGGCTCCAACTCTATGAGGTCCCGTTGATCTGGCGCGGCCTCTCATCCGACTATCCGATCGAACTCGAGGAGGGCATGACGATGGCGGTTGAGACACAGCGGCCAGCCGACCGTCAGGGTGTTCGTGTCGAAGAGATGGTGGTGGTCCGAGAGGATGGTGTTGAGCTCCTCAGCCAATGGCCGATCGACGAACTCACCGTCATCGATCACTGATTGTCCGGTCTCATCCTCCAACCGGGTAGGCGATGAGCAAGTCAGCACCAGCTGTTTTCAGCTCGACGATTCGCTGTTCGATCGTGGCGGGTGGACCAACCAGTGCGTACTGATCCAGCACCCGATCAAGTACCTCTCCGGTCTCCTCGACGTTTCCTGCTTGCGCTTCAATCACACGTGCCACCGGTTTCCGTCGTTTCAGATACCCCGCAAGTTGGTTTAGTGCCGCAGTCCGATCCTCGGTGATCATCGTCGGTGCATAGATCGCGATTGTCCCCTCGAAGCCAGCCGCTCGAAGTCCGTTGATGACCTGTTCACTTCCCCCCGAGAGCAATTCATACTGGGTTGCTCCGGTCGCCAGTGCGAGCCGTTCGATCCCCTCGGTACCGATCCACGCATCGGGGAATCGGGTCCTGGCTGCACCGATCCTTGGAGCGATTGCACGTTTGCTTGCAACAGTATCTAGATAGGCCCGGTTACCGGCGACGATGGCGAATTTAGCGAATGGTTCGAAGCGGGTGAACCAGTCGTCATCACCGAGTGGATCGAACCCATCATGCCTGACTGGTGCGGTCAAGATGACTTCGGTCTCCTCAGCGAGTTGCTGGATCGTCATCGGGGTCGGGAGATGTTCCATCCCCTCGAAATCGAAGACCAATCGATCGATTTGGCTTGGTTCGATACTGGTGAGCGATCGCTCTTTTGGTTTGATAGCGATACCGTCGAATCCAACCCTGTTCAGTCGGCTGCACATCCGTCTCATCTCGACCTCCCTCCAGCACGAGAACAGTCGCTACCGACGTCGCGGAACGCAGCCACTGGTCTTACAGACCATGCTACTGGGACGTGGTTGAACCGGGAAAAGGGTGTCGGAGGATCAGGCCATGATCAACATGGCGGCGACACCGACGAACAAGATCAACACGAGCACTGCGAGTGATTCCCCGATGCTCAGTGCGCTCGAATGCCCGCGATTACGGGCGACGGCATAGACATTGTAAATGATGAAACCACTGAACAGCGTACCGAAGATGAGTGTGACGGCCATCCACGCACCTCCCTCGAATTCCAACAGACCGGTGAGGACACCGATGGCGGCAGCTAAGGCGACGGAGACGACTGCGATGAAGGCGACCATCCAACTCACCGGGCTTGAGACGATTTTCTTGACGAGATGCTCTAGTCCATTGTCCTGTTTCAGACGCTCTGATTTCAGAAACTTCGAGTGGCGCGTTCGGCGACTGTTGATCCAGAATGCCAATATGAGCACGAACAGGGCACCGACGAAGGTACCGGCGATATAGAGTTCAGCCATGGTTGGCCTCGGCTACCTCTTGGGTGGTCAAAAAGGTGACCGTTGGCCGCCAGCGGTGCTGGTGGACCCTCAACCGAGGAGATACTTCAACCAGGGGTTGTCCTGGACGACCGGCCACTCCTCGATCTGTGCGTCGAATCCGAGGATTCGTCCGGCACCAACGGCACCGAGGCCGAAGAGGATGAAGATGTAGACGAGTGAACTGTCAACGACCCAGCCGTGCTCGACTGGTAATCCCGCAAGGAGGCCACCTTGCAAGGCTGCCCACCAGAAGAGGAACATCTGGAGTGAACCCATGAAAGCGGCGAACCGGACCATGATTCCAAATAGCAGTGCGAGGCCGATCAGGACCTGTCCCCAAGCGACCAACGGATCGATCAGTGCTGCGTTCGCCGACATTTCAGCGAAGATACCGGACAGTGGCGTATCGGGACTCACACCGAATGGTGTATCGGGGCTGAGGTATCCTTCAGCACTCCACCCTCCGGTCAACGGATTCTCAAGGAATCCACTGATTCCATCCCCAAAGAGCTTCTCCAACCCGGCTTGCAGGAAGACCCATGCCATGATGACACGGAGACTGAGGACCGACCAAGCAACCCAGGTCTCAGAGTAATCGAATCTAACGTCTCGACCGAGTATCTGTGCTTCCAACGTTCGTTCTCGTGGACTTCTTCCTGCCATAATATTGATTCCTTACATGTGGGATTTCTCTGGGATGATATAATAATACTGTGCTACTCTCTTGAAAAATGGGGACAAGCGTTGGTAATCGGTTCTCAACTGATTCCACCCGGTTATGTCAAGTACTTCCACTTGACAAATATGTCACTATTATTTCTATTATTATATCTCACAACTTGAATAAGTGGCTCCCTCAGGGCTGATCGGTAACTGAGATCATTTATTGGATTGAACCGATCCTCTCGATCTTGTGGACTAACCCATGCGTTTTTTGCGCAGACCAGACGCAGCAGCTAGCAATGGACGACCTGGCGGAGCTGTTCTCTCCAACCCGGGTAGCGGTCGTGGGCGCGACCGATCGAACGGGTTCGGTCGGTGCGGCGATCATGCAAAACCTCCTCGCTGATTTCGAGGGGGAGGTGATCCCTATCAACCCGACCAGGGATTCGGTGTTCGACTTACAATGTGCAGACGGTCTCGCTGGGGCTGGAGCGGTCGACTTGGTTGTCGTGGTCGTTCCATCGGATGCTGCCATCGAGGTGGCTCGTGAAGCCGGACAGCTCGGCATCACTCACTTGGTGATCATCACTGCAGGGTTCGAGGAGGCTGGTCGCGAGGGTGCGAAGCGCTCGAGCGAACTCGAGGCCGTCATCGATGAGTACAACCTCACGGTCATCGGCCCGAACTCCTTGGGGGTGATGAGCACCCAGACCGGGCTCAATGCGACCTTCGCACCGGCGATGGCGGCTCCCGGTCCGATCTCTTTCATGAGCCAGTCCGGAGCCGTTGCGACGGCGGTCTTGGATTGGGCCAGCGAGCAGGGGATCGGATTCCGTCACGTCGTATCATTGGGCAACAAGCTCGATGTCGACGAGGCAGCACTGCTTGAGGCATGGTCTGCAGATACCGGCACCGAGGTGATCATCGGATATCTAGAGAGCGTACCACGTGGTCGCCAGTTCATGGAGGCCGCTGAACGGATCAGTGCCGAGACACCAGTGGTGTTAGTCAAATCGGGAAGAACTGACGCTGGTGCCCAGGCAGCCTCGTCTCATACTGGGGCGATGGCAGGGAGTGACCGTGTAGTGGATGCCGCATTTGGTCAAAGCGGGGTCGTTCGCGCCGCATCGATCGCTGATTTGTTCGATGCGGCAGAGGTGCTCGCTGGTCAACCAGTCCCCTCTGGAGACGGCCTGGGGATCGTCTCGAATGCCGGAGGGCCAGCGGTGATGGCCACCGATGCCGCGGCCTCGGCAGGGCTTTCCATCGCCGAGTTGACCGAACCGACCGTCGAACATCTTGCCGAACTCTTGCCTCCGGCAGCAGACCCGTACAATCCGATCGATATCATCGGTGATGCCTCGAACGACCGCTTTGAACAGGTGCTCGAGATCGTCGCCGCGGATGCAGCGGTCGATTCGCTCATCGTCCTCTCAGCACCGGTCGCGACGCTTGACTATGCCACACTCGCAGACGATATCGCATTGATCGCTTCCCGGTTCGATATCCCGACTGTGGCCTGTTTGATGGGTGGTCACCGTTCGACCAATGAGGCGACCGACCGACTCCGTCAGGAAGGGATTCCAAACTATTTCGACCCGGCGCGAGCCGTCTCAGCCATGGGGGTGCTCGAGACCTATCGACGTCGCCAGGCGAGGCCCGCATCGACTACTCCCAATCGTGTCGTCGATGCTGAACTCGCCTCGTCGGTGTTCGAGGAGGCACGAGCTGCCGATCGACAGCTGCTCGGTCTGGAGGCGATGGAGTTGTTCGACGCGTATGGGATCGAGACACCGGAAGGCGGGTTGGCCACCGATCCACAGGAGGCGATGGAGCTTGCCTCCACGATCCCTGGAGACAACGTCGTGATGAAGATCGTCAGCCCAGACATCAGCCATAAGACCGACATCGGTGGGGTCCGGATCGGCGTTGGCCCGACGGCGGTCGAAGACACCTACGAGGACCTGGTCGCTCGAGCAAAGCGCTACCGGGCTGAAGCATCGGTCCTGGGGGTGTACGTCCAGGAGATGCTCGATCTCGGAGACTCGGTCGAGGTGATCGTTGGAGCCAACCGTGATCCACAGTTCGGTCCGGTCGTCCTCTTCGGCCTCGGTGGTATCTTCGTCGAGCTCCTCGAGGACGTCACCATGCGAGTCTCGCCACTCGATGAGGCCACCGCCAGGGAGATGCTCGATGGGATCGATGCGGCTCCCTTGCTTCGTGGGTTCCGCGGACGCCCGGCGGTCGACCGTGCGGCGATCGTCGACACCCTCCTCGGGATCGATCGGTTGATCCAGGACCATGAGGACATCCTCGAGCTCGACATCAATCCGCTGGTAGCGTCTCCCGAGGGCGTCTATGCCATCGACCTACGGATCACCCTGGAGGCCAGGTAACCATGCAACCACTACTACTCACCACGACAGAGGACGGCACGGGCAAGACGTCAATCGCGCTTGCTCTCGCACAGCTTGCTTCCCAACGCGATCTTTCGATCGGATACATGAAGCCGAAAGGCACTCGGCTGCAGAGTCACCTCGGCAAGACCATCGACCAGGACCCGGTCTTCGCAGCTGAGTTACTCGGCCTCGATGAACCGATCGAGACCCTCGAGCCGATCGTCTACTCTCCCACGTTCATCCAGGGTGTACTCAGAGGACACGACGATCCGAAGGCTCTCCGTGACCGTGTCATTGGGTCGATCGACACGCTTGCCGAAAAACATGATCTCCTCATCGTCGAGGGGGGCGGAGATCTCGATGTCGGAGCGATCCTTCGGATGAGCGATCCAGAGTTGGCCAGCCTCATCGATGCCCGGACGGTGCTCACCGCAACCTATCAGGAACCGAGCGATGTCGATCAGACCGTTGCAGCCGCCCGACGGTTCGACGATTACCTTGAGGGGATACTCTTTAACGCCATCGGCGATAGCGTCGTGGACGAGCTCGAGGCTGATGTGGCATCGTACCTTGAGGCAGAGGGTATCGGGGTCCTCGGGGTGATCCCCCGTCTACGCGAACTCGCCGGGGTGACGGTTGATCAGCTCGCGAACGAACTCGGTGGTGAGCTGCTCTCGACTGAGGGGACTGATCGATTGGTCGAGCGCTTCCTCATCGGGGCCATGGGTCGAGAGGCTGCTTCCGCACATCTTCGTCGAACCCGTGCAGCTGCGGTCATCACCGGTGGTGACCGCGCTGATATCCAGAGCATCGCGATCGAGGCTCCAGGGGTCGAGTGCTTGATCTTGACTGGCAGCATGCGCCCGTCTGAGGCGATCATCGGCCGAGCTACCTCCGCTGGCATGCCGGTGTTGCTGTGTGCCGCCGACACTCGGACTATCGTCGACCGAGCAGAGGCGATCGTTCGCAGTGGGCGGACCAGGGATGTTGAAGCGGTCGAGCTGATGCGTTCATTGCTCGAAGATCATACGGATGTTGATGCGTTACTCGGCCACCAGGACTAGGCTGTATTACCGAGCGTGGCCTCGACCGACTTGGTGAGCTCTCTGGGCAGTCGGTCTCGGTTGGTCTCGTCCACTTTGATCAACTGGATTTCGTCGAACGTGACCCCAACAAGCTCGAGATAGTGGCGAAACCCATCGACCTTCACCGTGAGTACCGTCGGGATCGGCGCAGCAAGCGTCAGGGCGACCTCATCGAGGAATACTTGGCTCTTCGATTGCATCCCTCCGAGTTCATCGATCACAACAGCATCTGCCTGCTTGCGTGCCCGGGATAATACGGTAGCCGTGATTCGTTCGATCGCATCAGTGTCGACCGTATACCGTCCAACGCTGGGGGTACCCGATACTTCGCTTGATGCCATGGGGACCCGATCCTGGCCATGCACATCGCTGATATCGAACCCTGTTCGTTGACCCCCCTTTCGGCGCTCTGGAGCGAGCAACCCATCGACCGCCCAACCGCGACGAGTGAGTCGCACGACCAGTGATTCGACCACCGTCGTCTTGCCGATACCGGGGTGACCAGTCAGGTACCAGTTCACAGTCGGTGGAGGGTTGACCACCTCTTCAAATGAACTGAAGTTTCACCCGAACATGAGGCCGATCCAGACCGCAAGCAGACAGCCGATAGCGGTGATCACGGCATACGAGACGGCGGCGAGATGCTCACCCTCTGCGGCGTATGCACGGAATTCGTTCGCAAATGTCGAGAAGGTGGTCAACGCCCCACAGAGCCCGACTACGACCAAGATTAGAACGGTCCCGGTCAGTGTGACAATGGCGTACCCTGCGAGGAAACTTCCCACCAGATTGACGACCAACGTTGCGGTTGGTGGTCGAGCTGCCAAGAGATCTGCCAACCAGACCCGGAGGATCGCACCAACCGCACCGCCGATGGCTACCGCGACGGTCAGCTCCATCGATATCCTCCGCGACCAGCGAGTTCACTACCCAACCAGATCGCCAACAAACCGGCAGCGTAGGTCACCCCGAGATACAGCGCGCCTCGAACCGGTGATGTTGCCACAACCGCGGTGGCCAAACCGCTATAGGTGGTCATCGAACCGATGAATCCACCGCCGATGATTGCTCTGATCCGACGGTTTTCCGGGCCAACGATCACGATGAACACTCCGAGTAAGAGACAGCCGATGACGTTCGCCAGCAAGGTGCTTCCATGCCCAGAGATGCCGATGAACTCGATGCCATACCGGAACAGTGCACCCAGAGCTCCTGCGATGGCGACGAATCCGAACGTTTGTACCCGTCTTTTGCCGAACATCGATTTGGTAATCCAGTCAATGGCATCCATTCGAAGCTGAATCTTCCGTCACCGGTGGATTCGAGCCATGGTTACTACCTTGGAGAACCGGCGGAGAGGGTATATTTGGCTGTTACGGAATCTGGGACCTCCCGTCAGGTTCACGGGATTGGCGGAAGCTCGTGCAAGAATGTTTGCACCTCGACTGAGCGGCCATCTGGGTCGCTGAGGTAGAAATGGTAAATCTCATAGTGATCATTTCTGGATGGAGGTCCTTCTGCACGATCGGCTAGTTGATCGTAGTATCTGTCAACTCCCTCTCGATCTCCGGTTACGATGGTGATGATACCCGCGGTGTCCGCATGGTCGCGCTCACAAAAGCCGATCAGCTGATTTCCGAGCCGCAAAATCGTACAGTCGGGTTGCTCTAACCAGCTCGCTGCGTCGAACGTCTCCCGGTAGAATCTGACGGTCCGATCGAGGTCCACGGTCGCATAGAAGGTGATTGAGAACATTTCGTTACTCACTCTCGCGTTCGAATAGATACCTTTCTTGCGCTTGTCGGCTGAGGTGGTACCTGGTCCATGTCCAACGATTATTGGACTCCCAGTTACTGGGAACTGGGTCGTGAAGATTTGTTCAGACACCGCGTAGCCTCGTTCAATGCCGGGCGATGAATCGGAGCATACCGTCGTGCTCTACGGACGTGATGATCGCGTCTTGGAGCTCCTCACCTTGGATGGATCGGATATGGCTACGGTGGACACATCATTCACCTGTGCCTCTGGACGACGATATCAGGGCCAGTGGGAGGGCTTTCCGCTGGAACGGGTCTTGTCTCACGTTGAGGATACGACGACGCATCTTTCGATCCAAGCGGTCGATGGGTATCAGGTCTGTCTCCCCATCGCTTCGGCCCTCGATGGTGTGTTGGCGACTAATCGCCTCGACGGTGAGGTCGAAGGGGTACCTCGACTCATCACCCCACATATCAGCGGCACGGAGACGTTGAAACAGGTGATGTCGATACGGTCGATGCAGCTCGACCCAGGTGAGGATATTACTGCCTATGAGACAATACCGCCCTCTGTAGGATGAGGTCGTTCAACCGAAGAAGAGATTTCTGATCGGCTCTTTGAACAAGAAGAGGATCACGGCCATCACGGTGAAGATCCCAAGCCAGATTGCCGTGATGATCGCGCTTCGCCAGAGGAATGGGCTGTCGATTTCCTCAACCTGCTTCGAGACACTCATGTTGCCCATAACTCGGAGAGGTGGTCACATAAACGTAGGCGATTGGTCTCTTACGTTTCGATCGCAAGGAAGCTGATGACCAGAAAGACGACGACCGCCAACACGAGTGAAATCTCGACCAAGGTGTTAAACTCCGGATCGGCGAATAGCCGAAGCCAGTCGTCTGCGACATCGTACAACAGTGAGAGTCCAAAGAGGAGGAACGTCGCCACCCCGAGCGCCAGGATAATCGCTTCGATCATCTGCCCGTCGATCGAGATGAGGATGGCCATGAACAGACCAATCAGGATGATATAGGTGATACCGAGGGTGGTGAGAGCGGTGAACTTCCGATAGCTCCTCGACATCGCGTCCACCCGAGGAACCGATGTGACGATAAAGTAGGCGATGATAGCGACACTCATCAATGCGAGGATCGTCGCCGTGTCAGTCTCGACCATGTTCGTCGGTGCACACGACGACGGTATGATGGTTTCGACCATGTCCCAGGGGGAGGAGTTATGCCAATTGTTGACATTGTATAGCCTATGGGAGAGCGCATCCACCTATCAGAGCTCAGAGTCGAGTTAGAAACGATCTCATACCCGGTGACACGGGATGACGTAGCAGATTCTCTCGGAGATGTGATGGTCCTCTATGCCGATGGCGAGGAGCCATTAGCTGACCTCGTCTCGAGAACCCCGAGTGACGCATTCGAATCGGTCGACGAACTCTCATCCGAACTGCTCTCGAGTGCTCCAATCGAGGCAATCGGTGAACCTGGACAGGCCGAAGGAGAGGGCTGAGCCTCGACCTTTTACCGCTAGGGACCGATTGTTTCGTATGGTCGATGTACTCGTAATTGGTGGAGGACCGGCTGGTTTGAGTGCTGGTTTGTTCACCGCCAAAAACGATCTCGGGACGCTCGTGCTCGATAATGACAAGACGTGGATGCACAAGGCCCATCTGTTCAACTATCTCGGTATCGAGTCCATGGATGGGAGTGAATTCATCGAACAGGTTCGAATGCAGGCGGCCGGTTTCGGGGCGACCATCGAGACCGATGTTGCCGTGACCGAAGTTACCGCTACTGACGACGGCTTCGAGGTCGAGGCGGATGAGCGATACGAGGCAGACTACCTCGTCCTCGCCACTGGAGCAAAGCGGGATTTGGCTGAGTCACTCGGTTGTGATTTCACCGACGATGGGGTGGTCGAAGTGGATGTCACCATGGAGACGAGTGTTCCTGATGCATACGCCACCGGGGCGATGGTCCGGGTGGAGGAATGGCAGGCGATCATCTCAGCTGGCGATGGTGCGGCTGCGGCATTGAACATTCTGAGCAAGGAACACGGCGATCACTTCCACGATTTCGACACACCAGCTGACGCTGCGTGATCGGCTATCCATCAAGGTACGGCTGACACAGGCGATCGATCCCCTCGCTGAGATCGATCCTCGGTTCCCATCCGGATGCCTCCCTCAGTTCGGAGGAATCTGCGCAGGTGTACTGTACGTACACGGAAGGGGGCATCGGATGTTCGATGTATGTCGGCGGGATATCGGTCCCGAGTGATCGGTTGAGGCGTTCAACAACCTCATTGAATGATGCTGCAGTTCCGGTCCCGACGTTGTAGCTCCCGTCGAGCTTCGCCGTCGCTGCAGCCTCAACCGCAGCGACCACATCGTCGACGTGTATGAAATCGCGAGCCTGCGAACCGTCTCCATAGAGTGCCGGAGCCTGTCCCTCAGCCAGTTGTTCTGCAAACTGTGCCAATACGTTCGCGTACCCGCCTTTGTGCTTCTCTCCACGTTGCATGCCCTGATAGACTGAGAACAACCGAAGCCCGGCGATGGTAATGTCCCGGTGCGCACTGAGGTACTCGGCTGCATGTTCCCTAGCCAGCTTCGAGGCTTCATACCCTGTATTTGCCTTGACCGGGTCGGTGACCGTCACAGGACTCGTGTGAGTGTCATAGACCGACGACGAGGAGGCATAGATGACCTGCTCACATCCCGCATCCACTGCCTGATCGACCGTATTGACGAACCCTTCGACGTTGACCCGGAATCCACCTGGTGGGTCTTGTTCGACGAGACCATACGATGAGCGAGCGGCGAAATGGATGACGAGGTCGATATCTTCCACCGGAAGGTTGTCTTCGAGCACGCTACGACGATGGAAGTCGACCGCATCATCGAGATGGTCCTTGGTCCCTAATGACTCATCATCGACGACCACTACCTCGTTAAACTCAACAAGCGTGTTAGCGATGTTAGAACCGATGAAGCCAGCACCACCGGTTACGAGGATCTGTCGGTCTTGCATAGTTTCACCTTCGAGTGCGCTTCCATCAATCGGTCGCTTCACTACCGGTTCCTCCTGGTCACTGGAACATCCCGGCAACCGACGCTGAATCGGGTTTTTCACCCTCGTCAGCGTGTTGGAGCTGTTCGGCTATCTGCGCCTTTCGAGCCTGGATCTGTTTGGCCTGTTCAAGTAGTTCGTCCGTGTCAACTTCGAAGTCGACTAACGGTTCCAGTGCATGATCGATCACCAGCTGGGCAGCTTCTGGATCGGGGACGTACGGATCCGCTCTGACCAACAAGAGTGCCGCTGGGACCGATTGGTGATAACAGGCATCGACGAGTGCACCGGTGATTCCGCCGACGAGGCCGTCACCCTCCGCAAGATCGATTCCGGCGTCGAGTAGCTCCGCTTTGATGTCCTCATCAGTCGCGACCCCGAGGATCTTTCCATGTTCCTCCTCTGTTTTGGCCGGTGCCGCGGCGAGGAAGATCCCTCGTTCGATACGGTCGGCAAGATCATTGAGGACACACTGGCTGAAGGGTCGATGTGATTCCTCAGGCAGCAGAATATCACCGTGTAGCGTCAGCACATCATGGTCCGCCCCTGGTGGTCGCCCTGATTTGACGCGGATGGTGTCGTGGACGAGTCCATCGGTGAACGAGAGTACCGGTGGGACCTCCTCGGACCTGATCCCACCGTACGGTTCGAGTTCGAGCTGTTGGGCGATCTGTTCGACAGTGATCGAGGCGACCAACCCGTGACCGGGCAATCCCTCGATCAAGGTAGGTGCTTTCGCATCGGTCTCGACGAGTTGATCGAATGAGCAAGCCGTCATGCCACCATGATTGCTCGCTAGTGCATTAAAGGGCTGCGTGGAACTACCGGTTGCATACTGTTGGTCGGCTTCATCCCCACCCTGAAGGGCGAGGCTTTCGCCTCGGATTTTCCGTAAGGGTCTCAGGTTACGAACTCGGTGACCTTCTCGATGTCCGGGGCTCCGGAACGTGCACGCTTGTACAATTCGAGTGGATCGATCTGCTCTTGATCGGCTATCTCGAATCGTAACCGTTCGCTCTCAAGTGTCTCAGAAAAGACCGTCATCGGTGGAATACGGCACTTCCCGGTCTGATATAGGTCTTTCCGATGCTTATACGATTATTTCACCGGACGACTGTCACGGGGATTTCCGCCTGACGGACGACCTTTTCAGCCACACTTCCAAGCATGATCCTTGCGGTACCCCTCCGGCCATGACTGCCCATGACGATGTGATTGAAGGAATGGTCGTCGAGGTAGTCGAGGATCGCCCGTGCGGTTCTCCCACCTTCATATGACATGGTGTAATCCGCCTCAACCGTCACATCTGCTTGTTTCCCGCGTTCGACGTACTCATCGAGAAATGCAGTCGCCTCTTCGACAGCCTCATCGAACTTCGGTCTGAATCGAGTTTCGTTTCCGGTCAGATATCGTGCTTCTGCGGGGGAGATGACATAGAGGACCGTGACGTTGGCGTCAGGATACCGCTCGAGGGCGAACTCGAACGCTCGGTCTGCTGGATCGCCGCGATCGACAGGGACCAAGACGGTCTCAATCATACACGTACTTCGAAGAGATGGAGGATAAAGATGGTCGCAAGAAACCGCAAACGAGAATGAAGGGTAGATTGATTGTTGGGAATGCTGTTGCATGGATTTATCCCTCCGACACCCATCGGCACGGTATGGCGATCACATCCGGTGATACGGTCACCATTGAGTATGTCGGCCGATTCGAGGATGGTACGGTATTCGATACGACGAAACGAAGCGTTGCAATCGAGGCAGGATTGATCGATGAAGCAGCCGAACACACGTTCGAGCCCCTGAGTATCGAGGTCGGAACCGGTGAACTCATCGAAGGGTTCGACGACGCCTTGATCGGGCTCAAGGAAGGGGTGGAAACGACCTTCACCATCGATCCAGAGGCCGGGTATGGCGAGTGGGATGAGGAACTTGTCAGAGAGTTCGAACGAGATGAGATCTCACGATTGGTCGGGAATCAGGATATCGAGGAAGGGACGTTCCTCCAGACTCAAACAGGAACACTGCAAGAGGTCGTTCACGTCGATGATGAGGTGGTTCGTGTCGATTTCAACCATCGACTCGCTGGCGAGACACTCGAATTCGAAATCGAGATTCTGTCGATCGATTGACTCACCTACGGTTTCGTTGGAAGTGCCTACCAAGAGGCCGCTACCTGGTTACTCGGCTTGATACTTCGATTCATTGACCAAAATGAGCTTCAGCAAACGGCTATACCGATTTCTTCCGTGTTCGTTGCTATGACCGATTCACTACAGCCGATCTGGCTCTATCTCGGCACTCATGATGGACTTCGAAGAGCCACCTTACAGGGGGATTCGATCACGTTCGATGCCACGTGTGTCCGCGGTAATGTGATCAGGGACCTTTCAATTCATCCCAGAGATCCGGCAAAGGTGCTCATCGGATGTGGGCTCCGTGGATGGGGACTTCATCGGACAACCGATGGGGGGATGGAAGCTGAAGCGCTCGGCTTCGAAGATCGTTGGGTGTGGGGGGTAACCAGAGATCCAACCGATCCAGCGACGATCTATGTGGGGACGGAACCTCCCATGCTCTACCGGTCGAATGATGCTGGAGTGACCTTCGAACCATTGAGTGGGATCGAATCGGTTGAGAGCCGCCCCAGATGGACCTTTTTTCATCCACCGTTCGAAGCTGGCCATATCCATGCGGTAGCGATACATCCGAGTCGACCTTCGGTCATCGTGGCTGGTGTGGAACATGGAGGCGTGCTTCGTTCGGTAGATGGTGGGATGACCTGGCAAGAGACTCGAGCTGGGACCGACGCACACCGCATCGCGTTCGACCCAATCGATCCAGATCGGGTACTGTTGGCAGCTGGTTCTGGTCTCTTCACGAGCAGCGATGCGGGCTTGACCTGGCGAGCTCACGAACAGCTCGCCGGATACTACCTCCACACGGTCACGTTCGCTCCGACAGATCCGACCAAGGTGCTTGTCTATGCGGATCGATCCAGTGACCCACTCCATCTCAGCACCGATGGTGGCCGAACCTGGAACACGGTTGGGGAGGGATTACCCGCATCGCGACCAGCAGACCCGCTTCGATTCCACCCACTCGATCCGACTACGATTATATACGCAGGCGATGGCGACAGCGACCAGAGTCAGCTCTTTCACAGCCGTGATCTGGGACGCTCGTGGACTGCACTCGGGGATCCGACCGAGAAGGTTTGGCGTCTGGAGGTGGTACCTGCTGAACACATCTCGGTGTGAATGTCATCCTCGATATCACGACGTATCATCTGAGAGGCAACTGAACAACAAACTACTTGCCTCAGTGCGGGTACCCCACACGTTATG